>JBDTZL010000180.1:0-13308 GCA_040005125.1 Ginsengibacter sp. | reverse complement strand
ATTCAATATCGCATTCGCTACTACTACCATCGCTGCTGTTTCCGGATTATTATGTTCATTTGGTTCACCAATTATCTCACAGGTTTTCTCTTCATCTTTTGAGAATTGGCCAAACGCTTTATCATATAATTTTTCCAGGGCTGCCAGCTTAAGAGGTGTAATTGGTTTATACATGGCCATTTGGTAACCGCTTTGTATCACCTGCGTCATATTTTTACCCTTTTCTTTTTCCAGCATACGGTATGCAAAATGGCGCGATGCATCGAGGTAAACTGAATCATTTAAAGTAACAAGGGCCTGCAAAGGTGTATTGGTACGAATACGACGTGCGGTACATACTTCCCGTGCTGAACCATCAAAGCTGATCATGGAGGGATAAGGGGCTGTACGCTTCCAATAAGTGTACACTGCCCTGCGGTATTGATCCTCCCCTTTGCTCGTAATCCAATATTGCCCGTTCCATGGAGAAAGCCAGATACCTGAAGGCTCCCATGGCATTACACTTGGGCCAAACATCTTTTCACTTAATAATCCACTTATAGCAAGGGCCTGGTCACGAACCTGTTCTGCAGATAACCTTACTCTTGCGCCTCTTGCATAAAACTTATTGTAGGGATCTTTTTCAGTTAATTCAGGAGTTAGCTTTGCATCCTGGCGGTAGGTTGCAGACGTCACTATGCGTTTTATCAATTTTTTTACGCTCCATCCATCATCATTCATAAAGGTCCAGGAAAGATAATCAAGCAACTCTTTATGAGTTGGAGCGGCTCCCTGTGTGCCCATATCTTCCAGTGTTTCTACAAGCCCGGTTCCAAAGAGTTGTTCCCATATGCGATTTACCATCGTCCTTGCAGTCAGGGGATTTTGTTTGCTGGTTAACCACAATGCCATACCCAACCTGTTTCGTGGCGCCTTGTTAGGAAACGGATTCAAAGATTCCGGTACATCCGGTTGCACCACATCTCCTTTTACGAGCCAGTTACCTTTAATAAAAACATTGGTAGTTCGATGCATATCCACAGGGTTATCCATCATCACGGGAGTTGTGCCTGCCTGTGCATTTAATAATTCCCAAAAGGTCTTTTTTGCATCTGCATAACCTTCTTTATCATTACCCGGGAGTGGCTCAGTAAAATAAAACCAATCGAACAACATTCCACTGGCATCGGGTTTTTTTAGATTTGGATTGATATAAGTAAGATACAGATCATGCACACCCGAGGCCACAGGAAAACCGACACTGGTGATTGTCCAGTCTTTGGTTTTCTTAACCGTTATCGCTTTTAGAACAGGACCCTCAGGGCTGTCCAGATGAATGGTATATACGCCGTCGTTTAAAAAAGCATTATACCTGTATATCAGTTCACTTTTTTGTTCGAGGTCAACTTTCTTTAAACGGGCTACTGCATGGTTGCGGAAAATGAGCCATTTGGTATCATTCAATTCAGCGTTAACAAAAGAATCTGCGGTTAGTGAATTTATTGCAGGCTGCCAGGTTTTTAAAAAAATATAGATTTCTTTTGCTTTTTGCGTATAGCCGTTTTTAATGAACCAGTTAGTAAGTTGTATCAATTTGGTGCTGTCTTCTGTTTTGTATTCGCGAAGCAAAGGATAATCCGCCTCGGTATCTTCGTCTCTTGTATTATTATAGAAGGCGAGAAATTTATAATAATCTTCATGTCTAAACGGATCATAAGGATGACTGTGGCATTGCACGCAACTAAAAGTAGTTCCCATTAAAGCCTGCCAGGTTGTGTTCACCCTGTCAATAACGGCAGCTGTTCTGAACTCCTCGTTGTCAGTGCCGCCTTCGTCGTTGGTCATGGTATTGCGATTGAACGCGGTGGCTATAAACTGGTCTTCAGTTGCACCAGGCAAAAGATCCCCGGCAAGTTGCTCAATTAAAAACTGATCGTAGGGCTTGTCTTTATTAAAAGCATTGATCAGGTAATCGCGATACCGCCAGATGGAACGGCTGTCATCCCGTTCGTATCCTTTTGTGTCGGCATAGCGCGCAAGATCAAGCCACATGGCCGTAAAGCGCTCTCCATAATGCGGAGAAGCCAGTAGCGAATCCACTAATTTTCCATAAGAATCACTACTGTTGTCATTTAGAAATTGTTGTGCAATATTTTCTGAAGGAGGCAATCCCGTAATGTCAAGGCTTACTCTTCTTAGCAACGTTGCCTTATCTGCTTCGGGTGAAGGGTTTAATTTTTCTGATTTCAGTTTATCGTAAATAAAATAATCCACCTCATTCTTTACCCAATCAATTTTTTTTGCCGGTATCAATCCAAAGAAGGAAGGATGAGGTTCGGGAACTTCTTCTTTTTTTACAGGTATATACGCCCAATGATTCCCCCACTTTGCGCCCTGGTTAATCCATTTGGTTAATATGTCAATTTCCTCATTTTTTAATGGCGTGTGCTTATAAGGCATTCGCTCCTCGGGATCTTTTAATTTAACCCGGCGTATCATTTCACTCCTGTCTGCATATCCCGGAACTATTGCATATTTACCTGATTTTGTTTTTTTTAATGCTTCAGAACGAAACAGCAAACTGAAGTCGGCCTGGCGCCTTACACCACCATGACAGGTGATACAATTTTTATTTAATATTGGTTTTACCTGGGTGTTAAAATCAATTTCAGAGCGATTAGTACTGATAATAAAAGCGGAAGCTGCAATTACTATTATTACAGAAAATATCAACAATATTTTTTTATGTTTCCACCAACGCATTAGGGAAAATTAAATTAAAAAAGAATTATAAGACTGATCGTTAGAAAGCCACCCCAAATTTACTCAATTATCCTTAACTAAGGGGTAAGGCTACCGGTTTAATATTATTGGAAAAGTTAAAGAACAGTTAGAGATGCCTTCAAATAATAAAATCTATAATTATAAACAGTACCGCAAATAATCTGCTATTTATAAAAAAATCCGCGGAATCCTATAGGCATCGGATCCAGGCAACCTGTGTGCCGCCAGGCAGGCCTGTGGCAAAAAAGAATTAACGCATTGTTACACTTACCTGAATTTTTATAACAATTCATATAACTTGTAATGCTGTAACCTTGCCCCTTTTATAAACATGTGATCGTATGAATGAACAAAATGATAAAACACCAAATCAGAAAGCACCTCATATCTTAAATGCCTCATCCAACTTGTTAGGGATATGTTTTGTTATCCTTACTACGCTTAAATTGTTACACGTGGCGAAGAATACTGTAATTGATGAAATTGCCACTATAGATATTGTTGCATTTACGGCAAGCTGTTTACTTTTTTTTTTTATCTTTAAGAAGTAACAGTGCGGAAAATTATAAGCTTGAAAAAATTGCTGATGTTATTTTCATTGCCGGTGTAAGTTTATTATTTCTAACTGCTATTTTATTCGCCTTTGATATTATTGCGTGATTTTTAAATGCCTGGTTTGTCTGAACTATGATTTTTATGATTAAATAATTACCATGATTAAAACCCGGTATAATTGAATTGTGATTTAATAGGTTCTGCAATAAATAAAACAGCTTCAATCAAAATCATAAAATCAAACAAATCAAATAAATCCAGGTTCAGACATTATTTGTCTGAACTATGATTTTTTATTTAATTCGTTGTGAGGTCTTACGCAGCAAAGTCCCCGGTAGTTCTTTCATAACTTTAGCGTTTAAACGCTGAAGAATTTCCCGTTACCCGGAGATTCTGTAATTTAATCATTCAAAGCAATCAACAATTGATAGAAACATTCCTAACACCGATCGCGGTTTTATTAAGAATCTTTTCCAATCCTTTAGGAAACGTTTTTCAAAAACAACTTACCGCAAAAAATAATCATCCTTTACTCGTAAATTTTTTAACCTATCTCCTGTTGGGCATCCTTTGCATTTTTATATCATTCGGCGTACAGTGGCGTGGCCTGCCCGTACAGTTTTGGCTTTATTCAGTTGCGGGAGGAATAACAGGAGCTTTAGGGAATGGCTTTTTAGTGAAAGCTTTGCAAAAAGGAGACCTTTCTGTACTTGGCCCGGTCAATTCCTATAAATCGGTTGTTGGAATTATCGCAGGCATCTTTTTGTTGGGAGAAATACCCAATGTATGGGGTGTGCTGGGAATTGTATTAATTATTTATGGAAGCTATTTTGTTTTAGATACAACAAAGGACAGGTTCTCGTGGGCATTACTGAAAAGGCCTGAAATACAATACCGTATTTGGGCAATGGTACTTACTGCCATAGAGGCCATATTTATCAAAAAAATCATTTTAGCTTCTTCTGCTACCGTTGCCTTTATCAGCTGGTGCTGGTTTGGTACCCTGTTTTCTTTTTTATTCCTGCTTCTATACAGATTGAATTTAAAAGATGAAATAAGAAAGGTAACTTCCAAAGACATTAGTAAGTATGTATATCTTCTCATTTGTATCGGGACGATGCAGTTCACCACTATTTATGCTTTCGAACATATGCCGGTGGGATATGCTTTATCACTTTTCCAGCTTTCTGTAATTGTTAGTGTACTGCTCGGACACCGGGTTTTTAAGGAACAGGATATTCGTAAAAAACTGTTAGGCTCTGTCATCATGGTTATAGGCTCAATTGTAATTATATTATTTAAAGACACTTAATATTCGTTTACCCATATCCGTTACCCTAAATATTTTCCAAAACAGTTAATGGGAAAGCAATAGGCTCTTTCGACAAGTTCAGGATGATAATGGACAATGGCAAATCAAATAATCAATAATCAATCAGGGATAAGCAACGGCCTCCAGATTCAACACCTGGTGCAGGTGATGTAACAGGTGTTTGTTGTAGTCAGCTGCAAGCCATTTTATAGAATGCATTTCACCTGTGTTGCACATTCTTTCTTCTACACCTTCGGGAATACTTTTTAGCACTATGCAGATGTGTTTATTAAGCAGTGCCCACAAAGTAACCAGGTCATCCGTTACATAATTTTGATAGTTGGCCAATGCTACCCATTTATCCTGAGCATAAGCGATCTTTGGATTATCTTCATATTGTGCAACAATAAAACGGCGCATGTTGTTTTGCGCAGAATCGATCAAATGCCCCAGCACTTCTTTCCTGCTCCATTTAGAAGGGTTGGGTTTATGTGTCCATTCATCTTCATTTAAAGCACTCAGTTCATGAGTATAACGGTTTATAATAGATTGTAGCTGCTGAATTGATTTTTCCATACACTAAGTTATCGGGCGTTATTTATTGTATATTAAAGTCCGTAAAGCCAACTTCATTCGATCAGTTAATTTGATAAGTCAAGCCAAACCTTATCATTCTTGCATAACCCAGCGTAAACTTACCCCAATGAACAGGAAGCAACAGTTTGGCCTTCAGATCAACGGCAGCCTGCACAGTTTCTTCGGGCATCATATGTATAAATGGCCACGCGGTATTATATTGACCCGATTCAAGTATAGCAATATCAAAAGGGCCATACTTTTCACCGATCACTTTGAAGTGCGTATCATAGCCAGAGTCACCGCCAAGATACAAAGTGTGAGAATTTGTTTTCAAAATGAAAGATGACCACAAGGTCTTAAAACGCGTTATGCCGCGGCCGGAGAAATGCCTTGCCGGAGCGGCGGTTAAATGTATGTCATTACCTAATATATTTGTTTGCCACCAGTCCATTTCAGTGATGATCTTTTCATCAAATCCCCAGTGAATAAGATGCGAAGACAATCCTAACGAGCAAAAAATGTTTTTAATCTTCGGCGTAAATTTTTGTATGGTTTTATAATCCAGGTGGTCATAATGATCATGTGTTAAAATGAGGTAATCAATTTCGGGGAAATCATCCGGGGTATACATATCGCTTCCGTTAAAAGATTTTACCATACATGAAACGGGCGCAGCATTACCACTGAATACCGGGTCAACCAATATGTTTTTGTTTTCAATGCGGATAAAATAAGACGAATGACCAAACCAGATAATTGCAGGGTTGGTGGTGTGTAAATTTTTCAAATCAGTTTTAACAGAAGGTACCGGTGAAGCGGGTTTTACGTCAGGATTCTTTTTGAAATATTTTTTAAGTATTTCATAATAAGAACTGTCCTGCAATTTCATGGGTGTTGGTGATAAATTTTCAAAGCCATCTTTTTTATAATTGGGTGACTTTTTTAAAGTCTCCAAATGTTTTCCCGAGGGATTTTTTCCAGTGATCTTTAAAGACATTATAAAAAATTTACGGGAGCTTTTAAAATTGCAGAGGATCGAAACGAAGATATATTTTAATCTAAATAAAATTGGCTATAAGATAAGTTTATTTAATGTATTACAACGTATCTAATTTAAAATCGCAGGACGTTATGTAATTTTTACTTCATATATTATGAATTTATGATTCCTCAAATTACCTTTAATATCTGAGAGTGTGATTGATTATGAAGGGGAAAGGTATTTTAAACCATTTATATAAAAAAGAATATCATGAAAGTGAGATCATTAAAGGCATTGTTGGCTTTACTCGTCTGTATTGGTACATTTTCTGTGAGTGGGCAAATTAACATTTATGTTGGTGTTAAAGGAGGAATATGCATTCCAAACCTTTCTGCGGGATCGGGCAATGAAAATCCATTGTCAAACGGATATAGTTCCCGGACGGGCGGAGATTTTGGCATATTGGCGACTTGTCAATTCAATAAATGGCTTGCATTTCAGCCGGAAATAATTTACTCGCAGCAGGGCGGTAAGCACAACGGATTGCAGGCAATCCCCGATCCTTACGGACCAGTTCCTCCATATTTCTACGCCAATTTTAAAAATACCGCCAAATTAAATTACCTGTTGGTTCCTTTGATGGCCAGGTTTGATTTTAAAATTCACAAAAATTTAAATGTATATATGAACGCAGGCGGCTTTGCGGGTTTTCTTCTTTCGGCAAAAAGTGTTACAAAGGGCAGTAGTTATGTGTATGCAGACGAAATGGGCCAACAGCCGGTAACCCCGTCACCCCAGTCCTTTGACAGCACAGACGACATTAAGAGCAGCGTCCACAAAGTTAATGCAGGTGTTATTGGAGCAATAGGCCTTTCATACCAGATCGGCTTTGGAAAAATATTTATTGAGGGCGGAGGCAATTACGGATTTGTTAATATCCAAAAGTTTAAAGAAGATGGTAAAAATTATTCGGGAGCTGCCACTATTCACATAGGTTATCTGCATGCTTTACATAACAAAAAATCTATAAAATAAAAGGTTTTTCCACGGATTAAAGAAAGCAGAAAATCTTAGCCACGAATTACGCGAATTTTCCCGAATTTAATACAGGTAATCCGTGGAAATCTGTGTAATCGGTGACTTTCTTCAGACCTAGTTCGGGTAATCCGTGGCAAGAGGATAATTAGTGTAATTCTTGGCTAAACAATAGTTCCCGCAGGGAACCCGGCAGCCGTAATTTCTTATAAACCACGTTTAATCATAACCGTTAGTTTCCTCAGTCGATACCCTTAACATTCATTCGCAATATAAATATGGCTTCCGATGCAGTAATAAAAAGAATATCCTTCTTTTCTCCTCCAAAACAAAGATTGGCCGTCCACTTTAAAGGGACATCAAAATGTTGTATTTTTTTACCCATGGAATCGTACACCGTAACTCCTTTTCCCGCCAGGTAGAGATCACCCCTGTTATCAAGCGTCATTCCATCAGCAAGATCAGCTGCAAAGACCCGGCGGTTTTTCAAAGTACCTTCTTTATCAATATCATACTTGTATATCTTTGAAACTCCCATGTCTGATACAAACAAATATCCATCCTGTGTGCCTACAATACCGTTGGGTTTTTTCAGGTCCTCATCAACTATGATGGCTTCTTTTTTTCCTTTCGCCAGGTAATAAAGCTTTTCACCTTTTATCCCCTGGTCGGGGGCTTTCCTTTGCCAGTAATCGCGCTGAAAATACGGATCGGTAAAATAGATACCGTCCTTGGCATCTATCCATAAATCGTTGGGGCCGTTAAACTGGTGCCCGTTAAAATCTTTTAATAAAATGGTTACTTTTCCTTTTGGGTTAATCGACCACAATTGATTTTTTTCATCTGCACAGGTAACCAGGTTTCCCTCCCTGTCGAAATACATTCCATTTGACCTGCCTGCCGTATCCAAAAAAACCGACAATTTTCCGTGGGTATCATACTGCCATATTTTATTGTTTGGCTGGTCGGTAAAAAAAATGTTACCCTGCCTGTCTGCTGCGGGGCCTTCAGTAAAACTAAACTGGCTTGAAATAAGCGTTGGCGTCGTATCTTTTGCAATAACATTTATTTCTTCCTGGCTAAATACATTTACATGAACCAGCAAAAAAAGATATAGCGAAAAAAGCTTTCTGCCATTCTTATAACTCTTTAGAATAATTTGTTTCATTATTTGTCTTTTTATTTAAGAGCCGCACGTGGCCTCATGAATTCTTTCACATTATTTCTTCTCCAATAACATATCGCTGTAAGATAAACTAATATAATCCTGTGGTTGTATGTTAAATAATTCAGCATATTTATTGCATTGCTCTTTTAGTTTCTCAATACCAATTTTGCCATTGTTATCAATTGCTTCAACTTCTATAAAAGTTCCCAGTTTCGTTACCGTATCAAAATGAAATTTTACATTATCAATAAAATATATTCTTCGTCTTTTATCAACTATTATTTTTATTCCATGTAGTTTTATTAAAATATCTTTTAGTGCTTTGTCAGGCGTATGCTGATATAATAAAACATCAGATTGTTTCGCACACGCAATATCCTGGCGTTTATACCAGATCAACGAGTTTTCAATGTTTCCCTCCCTGAGTTTTAGCCTGCCTTCCGGCACATTAAAATAAGTATCTATTTGGTTGTCCTCACCAATAAATTTTGGATTAAGTGATAGTAACTGATCTTCCCAATTTTTTAGATTACCGGCTCTTGCTTTAAATTCAAAGTTTAAAATTGCCATGAGGTTATTAAAGTTACCTTAACTAAAAATCAACTATGAAGGCCATATTAAATATAACAGCGATAATACTGTGTCCTTATTGCCTCTACTATCAAATTGTTTTTTTTATGAATTTCCCCGAAGTTCGCATTATTCTTATTATTTTCTAAGTACGATAAGTGAAATATTACCACAGTTATTGACATTCCTGATTTGTTTAGTTTTTTGATTAATAATGTTGTTCAATTGATAAAATTTAAGACTCCTGAATAGTAAGTTCTCATGCAATCGTTCATTGATACCTCTGTTAGTCAAAGTGTTCTATACACTTACTACTATACTCCTGCACTTCAAACATGACATTTAGCTCCATCTGGTGAACAATTCATGTAAGCATGTCAGGCTTAATATTCAGGTAGTGTTTTTGCAGGTGATTGTGAACATATAGTAAAACATGAAAAAGGAATTATTTGAAATACCGGTAAGTGTGCTGGACCTCGCAACAATCGTTGAAGGAGGAACACCTGCCGATTCTTTCAGGAAAAGCCTGGAGATAGCAAGGCGGGTAGAAGAGCTGGGCTACAATCGGTATTGGTTTGCCGAGCACCACAATATGCAAAACATTGCCAGCTCTGCCACATCAGTATTAATTGGTTATATAGCCGGCGGTACCTCTACAATCCGGGTAGGCTCCGGAGGAGTAATGCTGCCTAACCATGCGCCGTTAATTATAGCAGAACAATTTGGTACACTGGAGTCACTTTATCCCGGGCGAATTGACCTGGGTCTCGGTCGTGCACCGGGCACAGATCAACTCACCTCTTTAGCATTACGCCGAAAATTAAATGCCTCTCCAGATGATTTCCCAAAGGATGTAATAGAACTGAAAAATTATTTGGCGCCACGCGATGCGAATGCCCGGGTTCGTGCCATTCCCGGTGAAGGTACAGAGGTGCCTGTGTGGTTGTTGGGTTCCAGTACATACAGTGCTCAACTAGCCGCGGCTCTTGGTTTGCCATTTGCTTTTGCCAGTCATTTTGCTCCCACTCATTTACATGAAGCATTGAATTTATATCACCGGCATTTTACGCCTTCTGAACAATTGCAACAACCCTATTCAATGGCTTGTATAAATGTAATAGCAGCTGACACAGATGAAGAAGCGCAATCCCTGGCGACTTCATTTTACAGGTTAGCTTTAGGGATTGTAACGGGTGAAAGAAAGCCATTACAGCCTCCGGTCAAAAACATGGAGGGTTTATGGACTGAATATGAAAAAGCGTCAGTAATGCAGATGATGCAATACACGTTTATCGGTAATGCCAAAACGGTACAAAAAGGTTTAGAGTCTTTTTTAAAAGATACAGGAGTTGATGAAATAATGGTAGCATCCTATATCTATGACAACGCTTCAAAAATTCATTCGTACGAATTAATAGCACCATTTTTTAAGAAGGCATCAGGGCTTGCTATACATGAACAAATGGAGATTGGTGCTAACCAACGTTGTTAGTCAGCCTTAGTAGTATAGCCCGGTTATTCTATCAAAATCGTTTTTGGGCATTCATCGGTTTTTGTATACCAATATAATACCAGCGAGGCTTTTGCAATATAATTATTTGTTTTACCATGAGTAAAACGTCCAAAAGATGGTTTGCCTTGAGTGCGGTTTCATTTTACTTTTGCCTAAGTATATCAAAAAAAGCAGAAACATAAGTATCCAACGCCATAGCATCGATGGATACGTCAACATTTAAAAGCTATGCCTTATCGTTCTCTTATTTATGTTTGTATTAATAAAGGCGTGTCTAATTAGCAATTAACATCAGTAAAAAAGATAGGCCTACTTAAATTATATTTTATGCGTGTAATAAATAATGAAGATATTTATCGTAAAGACAAGCCACAAACAACTTCTAAAAAACAGTTCTATAAATATAGATTTTACAACCTGCTTTTCAATGGTAAGATCAGCATGAAAGAATATCTAAATGTGCTGCATTACATGGAGAGCGGTAACAAGCAGGCTGAATAAAGTTACCTGCTAATCCAGGGCTGCAATGAATCTCGGGAAGACTCAATCCGGATCCAAATATTTTTATCGCCTTATGAACATTTTCAAACTGAACCGATAATTTTTAGGGGATTTTCGCTTTCATATCTTCCTTCTTATTATGGCTCACTTTCAAAGCTGCAACGAATACAGCGCCGCCAATAATATTCCCTGGAACTGTAAGGCTTATAAAATGAATGTAGTGATATAAGGTGATATTATTTCCAGTAAGCATTGCAGTGAACATTTCTACAGAACCCACAATACAATGATGAAGCCCCGCAACTCCTATCACAAATGTTACCAATATAATCAACAGGATCCTGCTTATTGTTTCTGTTGTGGATGAAATAAGCCATGCGAGTAAGCCCATCAGCCATCCTGCAAAAACAGCACTGCCGAATAATGAGCTCCATTCATAATGAGGAATTTGTTCTGCAATGTGCTGGTATGCTTCAGGCCTTATAATTTTCATTTCCACAGGCAATGTTGCAAGGATACAACTAAAGATGAAACACCCGATAAGGTTTCCGCCAAGTACAACGCCCCACAGCCTGAGGAGGCTCGCAAATTTCTTTTTACGGCTTAAAACAGGAATTACTGCAATAGTTGTCTGTTCCGTAAATAGTTCTTCCCTCCCGATTATTACAAACAAAAAGCCCAATGGATAGCTTAATGAAAGTGAAATACGCATTGCGGGTTCGCTGATCCTGTTTTCAAAAAGTGAATACAAGACTCCCATCAGCAAAATACTAAAACCAATTTCCAGGCCTGCAGCCAGTGCAGATAGAAATAGCGACCATGAGGGCCTTGAATGCTGAAGAAAACCATGTTCACTCAGCTGGTCCAGTATTTCATGAACATAGCTTGGGTTATTTGAACTTTTTGCCATTGCGGCAAATATCGCGATTTCCGGATGTGTTGTCAAAGGGAATTATTGAGAAATTTAAAACACTTTTAAATTAGCGGTAATTTGCCTGTATTGTTTATATAACACTAATTAATATTTGACAATGAGTTCTTATATAATATCAACTGAAAGACTTGGGTTGAGAAGATGGATCGAAGAGGACGTCGCTCCATTTACAGAAATGAATAAGGATGTGGAAGTAATGAAATATTTCCCAAAGGTTTTAAGTGACCAGGAGACTTTCGAAATGGTGCAAAGAATCAACCTGCATTATGACAGAAATAATTTTGGTCTCTTTGCAGTTGAAGATAAACTTACGAAAGAGTTTCTTGGGATTACTGGTTTTGCTGTCCCATCTTTTGAAGCATTTTTTACTCCATGTGTCGAAATCGGCTGGCGATTTAAAAAAGAAGTATGGGGACAAGGTTTTGCTACGGAGGCGGCCAGTGCCTGTTTAAAATATGGATTTGATACATTGGGATTTGACAAAGTTTTTTCTTTTACTTCAAGAATAAATTCAAAGTCAGAAGAAGTGATGAAGAAGATTGGTATGATTAAGGCCGGGGAATTCGAGCATCCAAAAATTGAAGTAACGAACATTCTTTGTAAACATGTACTCTACGAAATCAACAATGAAAACTATAGCCTGCCAGGTAAGTCTTATACAAGCACGGATAAAAATATTTTCATTCAATGAATTCGTTTATCCCTCTCCCTGATAAATGTTCCAAAGGTATTATCGCCCCCGGTGCATCAACGAAAAATATGACCATTTTTGTGAGTGCGAGGTCACCTGGTTTCTTATGAACAAAGTAATTCCCCCTTATTGCATTAAATAGAAATTCACCCTATTTTTATAAGCAACAAAATATTTAAACTATGAAAAAGATTTATGTTGTTCTATGTTTATTCTTTTTACTAATAAATAATAAAAAAGTTCTTGCTCAAAATGTGGGCATCGGAACGACAACGCCTTCCGAAAAATTAGAAGTTGCAGGAAATGTAAAGGCCGGATCATTCAAATACACCTCGCCAAAAATGTCTTATTATAGTGTAAATGAAGCTGCTTTCAGGCCAAGGAATTCAACGGAGACAGTTTTGGCTGGATTGGGTAATGGCGGAGCCTATATTACCAATGGTGCTACTTATGGTTTAATTGCGCCCGTTAACTTACCACAAAATGCAAAGATTATTCAAATCACGGTTCATTTTTATGACGCATCTGCAACACAGGATCTTTCTGTTATTATCTCACCTGAATTGTCAAACGGTTACGGTCCTTCTTTGGCTGTCATCAATTCATCCGGGAATACGGGGCAGGATATTGAAAATTATATTCTTCCAACGCCTTTTATTATCGATAATACCTTTAGCTCGTATGAAATCCTTGTTGTTCCGGCAA
>JBDTZL010000250.1:0-13344 GCA_040005125.1 Ginsengibacter sp. | reverse complement strand
GGAAGAATTATTTATTCCACTAACAATGGCGCTGCATGGCAATTACTTCACCAGTTTAACCACCCTGTTTTTTGGCTGGCAACAGATCCCAATAATGCAAATCGCATGTACGCCGGCGTCATTAATTATAGTGGTGGAACCGGGCAGGGTGGAATATGGATCACGAATAACTTAAACAATCTTGGCAATTCGACATGGACCAGGCTTTCTAATCCTCCACGCACCGAAGGGCACCCTGCCGCTATTGTTGTTTTGAACGATGGAAAAATGGTGTGCACATTTTCAGGAAGGAGAAATTCCGGTGGCGCTTTTACGGCAAGTTCCGGCGTATTTATTTATGATCCGAATGGTAATTCCTGGACCGACGTGTCTGATGCGAACATGCAGTACTGGACCAAAGATATAATAATTGACCCGTCTGATCCTGCACAAAACACGTGGTATGTTTGTGTGTTCAGCGGGTGGGGCGGTGCCCCAAATGGCCTGGGAGGCCTGTTTAAATCTGTCAACCGGGGTGTCTCCTGGGTAAAGCTTACCGGGACTCAATTCGACAGGGTTACTTCGATTACTTTTAACCCTTCTGTGGTGAACCAGGCATATCTTACTACGGAAACACAGGGATTGTGGATCAGTGGTAATATGAATGCTGCCGTACCTTCCTGGTCATTGGTAAGCAGCTATCCATTCAGGCAGCCCGAAAGAGTTTTCTTCAATCCATATAATCCAAATGAGGTTTGGGTAACCAGTTTTGGAAACGGCTTAAAGATGGGATTACAGTTTGGTACCTTACCTCTTAAATTAATTTCTTTTTCAGGCTCCCGCAAAAATGAAATTACAGAATTGAAGTGGACTACAGCCAATGAAGACCATGGCGATATATTTGAAATTGAAAGGAGTACAGATGGGATGAATTTTACAAAAGCTGCCAATAAAGCAGGCGATGGAAAAGCGTTTAACCAATACCGTTATACTGATATCATTTCGGCTCCGGTGTTATATTACCGGGTTAAGGTTAACGGTGTAGCCGGAAACCAATACAGCAACATTATTACATTCAAAGATAAAAATAGCTTGTTGAATGACGTACAGCTCATGGAAAACCCGGTAAAAGGCATAATGCGCCTGCAGGTAATTACACAACATGCCGGCGAACTACAACTGATCCTTACTGACCTTACAGGGAAACCATATGTAGACCGGAATATAGATGTGAATGCCGGAATTAATCAAATGAATATTTCAATACCATCCAACTTTGCCAATGGTATCTATATCCTGAAAGTGAAGGGTGAGAATTTAAAGAAAAATCTACGGGTAGTGATGTTGAAATAATGCTGATTGCACTGCCGTGTTTTCTCACCAGGCCATCCGGAGCACAAAGAAAATACATCAGGGCTTCTGTATTTGTGGGAAACATGCCAGATTATGATCCAAATATAGCTCTGGCATCCAATGCCCCGTTGGATCAGCCGAAGTTTCGATTTTACATTAAAAGCATAATTGTTTGGCTAAAATACAGATATCGGTTTTGGCTTTGGCTTTGAAGTTTTGGTTTGTTTTGGAGAAGAAGCTGGTTTTGAAGGAGAAGACGGTTTTTGCGCATCCGGTAACTTTTGAGCGGTATTGTTTTCAGTTTTTAAGATTATTTCATGATTGTTGAAAGCATTTGCAGCATCACACCAATACTTCCTTCCGTCGGGCATTTCAAGTACCAGGATGCTGAAATTATAGTCCTTGCTGTTGTGGCCAACCTCCTTTTCAAATTTTACTATTTTCGATTTATAGCCGTTATAGCCCGGAGAGAGCAATTTTCTTTTCCTGTTTTTTATGAGCTTCTGCAAACTATTAGGCGCTTCATATATATAACTATACGCCTTATCGGGCATAGTGCCTGACCCGAAAGATATCTCTTGATTTATCCAAAATTTTGCCTCGTTGCCCACGATGAGCGTATCACCTTTCACTGTGATATTCTGCTGTGCACATACATTCATTGCCAGCAATATATATCCGGAACCTATGAAGAATCTTAATAAATAAAACAACCGGCTCATACAGTTACCGGATTATATTTTTGTGGCTGCCTCACTGGTTTTACAAGGAAAAACACTGCGGCCAAAATAAGCAATGCTCCAATTATATTATTCCATTTAAAATAAGAAGTAAAACCGCTCCCCGCTTCATACGTAAATATCGCTTTTCCAAATTCGTCGGTAGTTTGTACAACATCATTCGCGTTCCCGGGGAAATAAATTTTAAAAATTTGCTGAACCAGGGTTGACCCCATGGCTGCGTTACCGGTAATCATGTAAGCATTATCCGTAAGTTTTGTGACCTGCGGGCTCTTTGAATCAATTTTTAAAGACCACTGACCATTTCCCTTATATTGAGCGTAGCTTTTTACTTTCAGGCTAAGTTTTACTGTTCTGTTCATCTCGTCAATATCTCTTTTAAAATCTTCTATAACGTACGTTGACATACTACGTTCCATATCTCGTTTTGCCATTGAAGGGTCGTTAAATATCGGCGCCTGCTTAAAATTTTCCCACTGGCTTGCTGTCATTTTCTGTGTTAGTTCCATAGTTGCATCTCCTAATTTATCGAGATTTATTGTAAACTCCTGCACAAGATTGGTAGGATCTTCGGGTGTAACCTGCCCGTTAGCCCTGAACGTTATAATGACAAGAAAAAGGAAGATCATAATATTCCCTGGTATTTTATTATATACTGTTTTCATCGTTTATTTTTTTAATTTACTGTATTCATAATTTGTTGTTGGGTAGCACTAAGATTTAAATTAGGTCCCGAACCAACCACGACTCCTTCAACTCCTCCATTAACCACACGCAAAAAACTTTCCCAATGAACAGATTTTCCGTTATACGTCGACAAGCCGTTGTAGCGTACTAAACCGTTCTGTCCTCCGTCCGCTACATATTTTAGCTGGATGCCCAATCTTGAAAGTGACTGCTCGATATACCCCATTGCCTGACCGGCATTTCCTGCACCAGGCACCTGATAAATTTCTACCGCACCATGTTTTCCACCAGGGGAGGAAATGATAGTTGTCAATATAGGTAATTGTGGAATCGGATGATTTTTTTGGGCCCAGTTAGCTGGATATTCAAAATTAATATTTCCACTATGCTTTGCCATTGCCGGAGCGTTGTTAGTAGTGTTGGTATTATTTACCGGTTCCTGGGCTCTTTCCGTCTCATTTTCTTCCGGCTGCTGCTGTGGCTGTGGTGTATAATTTGCCTGAAAACTTTGAGTCAGCTGATCTACTTTCTGACGTAAAAACGGATCATCTTTTAATTCCATTTCTTTATACCCTTCGTCACTTAATTTATCAATATCAAGCAAATAATACCCAGGCTTGCCTTGTTGCGCCGCAGTAAAGAAATCGTTTAATTCTTTCATGCCCGACTGCAATGCCTGGTCGGCTGTCATTATAGATCCCAGCCCCTCTCCGCCTATGCCCGTAGCTTCCAGGGCATAATAAGAATTTCCAAACTTAATACCCGGGTACGCGTGCCCTGGAATAATAAAAATAATAGGATGGTTTCCGGCTGCTTTTAAAACGCTTGCATGAAGTAAGGCGAGTTCTATGCACAAACCCGTATTGCCGGTAACCACTTCTCTTGCGAGCCGGATGTGTTCGGTACTGGTAGAGTTATCACCAAATTTTGATTCGCCCGCGCCTGTTTCACTGTAAACCATCTTTGTTAAACGGGTAGCCTCATATACACCCTTCATTACCCGTAGCGCCTCATTTACTTCTTTCTCTCCCGGATTACCACCCGTGCCTACACCCGCAGCAGTTTCTCCCTGTAATACTTTTTGCTGAACCTGTTGCGCGTAATATTTAATAATGGGATCCTGGGAGGCTATCATGCAGGCATATAATGACATATTAGTTGCATAGTCGGAAGTATACGCCTTATCCTTATCATTCATGTCAGAAAAAACAATATCATTTACAGATGTCATATCAAAAACAAATGATTGGTCTTTTTCGGTTGGATTAGATTTACCTCCATAAAAAAATCTTATTTCTGTTTTTTCTTTTGATGAGGTATTTTTTTCAGTAATGGTTTGATTAAATACCGGGAAGCAGGTTACAACAGCTACCTGCCCGGGTAGCAGGTCTGAAGGTGAAGAAACATCTGTCCATTCATCAATAAACTTAGGCACACGGTATTGTACTTTAAGATTGTGAATTTCCGATGAACCGTTATTTTTTATGACAGCTTTAAATAGATTATAACGGCCACCCGCAATATCCGGGTTTGCGTATACCTTATATGCCGATGGCATTATTACAGATGCCGGCTGTATTTTAAGTTCAATAGACCCTGAGGAAAATAAATATGGGAATACAATAAACGCAATACCTGCCAGCAATAAAACAGCTGGTAATACATACTTTTTCATTCGTGTTTAATTTTACTGGTTAATTTATTTTATAATATCTGATAGAACAGGCTAAGTAACGTGGCTGAAACAATTCGTTTTGATAGGGTAAAGATTAAAAAATGATAATGCTTTTCCTATACTTAATTTGATGTACTTTATCCTGTAATCCTTGGGGAGAGTATTTGGATGATACCAGGTATTCGGCTAATATTGGAATTGAGAGTCAACATGGCTTCCGGGTAAACTATGTATCATTTACGATGCACATTAATATCACCAGGCAAGCTTAATAAGAGCAACAAGAGGATACAAGCGACCAATTGTGCAGAAGTAAGTATTCTAAAGTTATAAATGCCTTATTTAACCGGCATAGGCCAAATATAAGTATTTTTTTTAATAAAATCAGGGAGTCGCAATAACCGGATTTTGTGAGGCTTAATTAAAAAAACCGGACAATCAAAACCAGGCTCTTTCATAGCGGTCATTCTATATTAAATTCTAATAATGAATCATCTTCAATAAACGCCTCCAGTTTATCACCGGCCACCAATTTTCCCATTCCTGCGGGGGTTCCGGTAAAAATTAAATCTCCTGTGTGTAATGGGAAAGATTTAGAAATACCGGAAATTATTGCATCAAAGTCATTAATCATCAATCCCGAATTCCCCAGTTGCACCAGTTCCCTGTTTTTATACAAACAGAAATTAATATCGCTTTTATCCCTGAAATCAATAACAGGTTTCCATTCGGATGTAACAGAAGAATTGTTCCAGGCTTTTGCCTCTTCCCACGACAACTGCTCCTCATTTAGTTCGTGCCGGTTGTTAAGGGCCGTAAAATTAATACCTACTGATATCGAATCGTAATAATTGCCAGCCAATCTTTCCTGCAGGTCTTTACCGTTTTGGCAAATACGCAACACCAATTCACATCCGCAATACAATTCATTGGCAAACCCGGGATAAGAGAACGCAGCGCCTGGCGGCAATAAGCTACCCTGAGGTTTCACGAAAATTACCGGTTCACCGGAAATTTTATTTCGCTGTTCCTGTTTATGTACAAAATAATTTTGTTCTATACAGAAAATATTCATCGACAGTTTTATCCGGGATTTAATATATTACAAATTGAAAACCGGGTTCTGTCAAATATATTTATTTGTTGAATTTTTTGGAAGATTCTTTTAAAGTTCGATTAGATTGAACAATATCAAAGTAGTATGGCAGGGATATAAATTTACATCTCCGCAGGAATTTAAATCTTTAAAACGGAGCCGGTACTTAATAATTCTAATCTTTTACAACCCTGTAAGATTCGCTGATACCATCGAGGCTGAAATTAATGGTATAAATTCCGGCCGGCACATTGCCTAAATGAATATGGCCGTTATTAACGCCTTTTTCTGCCGAAAGTTCTGTTTTCAAAACAACTTTGCCCTGCATATCTATCAGCCTGGCAATCATAATGCCGGTTTTATCTGCATTAAACTGAAGCATTAAATGACCCATATCGCTGATGGGATTAGGAGACAAAGAAATAATGAGCTTTGGCAATGCCTTCCTGTTTTTATATATTTTAATCGGCGATAACTGTGTTTTCCCATCTTTATCTACAGTTGCCAATACGTAATACATATAATTTATCCCCGGTACGATTGCCTCATCTGAAAATGAATAATTTCTTTTAACAGCAGAATTACCTGTTGCGGTTACTTTGCCAATCTCCTTAAAGTCAATACCATTTATGCTCTTGCGGACCGAAAAATAATCAGTATTGATTTCCGCTTGAGTTGTCCAGGATAGCAACGGACTGTTACCTTGAGTACTGATGTTGAATGCAGATAAAGTTACGGGCGTAACACCTGTGGCTACGAAAGAACCCGACATTACAGCCGCTCCATGAATTTTACAAAAATAATTATAAGTACCGGCTATTGCTACGGTATAGTCAAAGGTTGTATGTAATACATTCATTGGCGCATCCCACGTGGCCGCCCCGGCAGGAACGCTTGATGAACTGGCAGTATGCCCGCCGTTTACCCATATAAAATGTATTACATCTCCAACGACAACATTAAGTGTTGATGGATCAAATTGAAAGTTCTCGACATTTACATCCCATGTCCTTGCATTAGACTGAAGAAAAATAATGCAAAATAAAACGGGTAATAGTTTTTTCATTATTCAATATTTTATATAAAAAATTAAAGCCAGCTGGCAATCCCAAACAACTCTCTTAAAGAGTACGGATTATTTTTCTGCCAGCTGTTATTTAAGCGGTTTGATTACAGAATAAAACGGGTCGCAAAGAATTGCCATTTTATTTATCAGGGCAAAAATTACAGTAAGAGCCTTAGCCAACTATAGGAAATTGAAATAATGCCGAAAAAGCCGTTATTGCCTTCTTTAAACAGGCATTAACAAATCGAATAAATGCTTTATATGGGAACGACAATCTTAAAAAAAAGGTTGTTTATGCAAAAAGATTATGAAGCTTTACTTAGTTTTTGTAGAATGAGCTGCTTCAAATATTTGAGAAAATATAAGTATAAAGAAGAATGGGGCAGGGCAATAATTAAATACCCTTCATCTAATTTTTGACCATCGTTTTGATCAAATTCTGCACTTTCTTTTGTGTACGCCAATAAACGTCTTCCATAAACATGTGTGAAAATTCTCCGTTGCGCCCTACACTCAAAAGGTTTTCGATATTTGTAGTTTGTTCAAAATGCTGACGTTCCTGTTCATATTCGTTGAGAAAAATCGGGTATGCTATTGGCGTTCTAAGGACATTACTGCCCAGGTATCTCTTTTTGACATCAGGAATTACGGCAGTGAGATGTTCCAGGCATAGCTCAGCCAGCTTTTTTTCGTCCATAGACCAGATCTCATCATCTTTTTGACAGCCAATATCAACCGTAATAATTGTTTTGCCTTCGGGAGCAAGCCAGGGCATGGAAAATGTGGCTTCGGTGAGCCGGAAAAAGGGAAATTCCTTTCCGGGAAACCACATAACGGTATCAGGCAAAAGCCCACGACCCTCAAACCGCATATTTACAAACACCATAGGCCGGTAACGAAAATGTGATGCCCCTTTCAAAGCATCTGAGCCCTTAACAAGTTTTGCAAGAATATTGGCGGGTGCTGTGCTAATAACAGCCGAGACTTCCTGTATTTCACCTTTTACGCGAACCCCGACTACCTTCTCATTTTCAACCAGGATCGCTTCAACGGGTGACTCAAGCCTGATCGAATCTTCCAAACCTTCAGCGAGTTTCTCACATAAAGTAGAAACCCCTTCATTGGGATAAACATGCCACACGCCGGGCGTCTCAGGCTTCTCACGATTATAACCACAAGCCACTGCGCGGCCCGTGAGTTTACCAGCGGTTTTGAGGTAGAGAGTTTTTGCAATACTGCCCCCGAATAAACCATCGCCTACAGCGGGAGACAGATCTTCTGCCGGTGCGCCGGACCATGCCTCAAGCAATGGCAGCGCTACCTCATCGGCAAGTGCCGATCCATAACGTCTATGAAACCATTCGGCAGCAGAATTGGGTGCATGGCCATTGCCTATTGATTTGATTAGCCCCGCAAGCCAGCTTATAGTCATTCTTGGAATTTTCGCCAGGCCAAACGGGTAATGATACGTTTTACCATTTATCCAAACTGCTTCACCGTAGTGCTTTACCACGCGACATTCGGAACTCACCCCAACAGCTTCTGCCAACCGGTTGGTGATAAAATGCGCACCGAAATCGTAACTAAATCCTTCGGAATCTTTAAAACTTGTGGCAAGCCCGGCAATTTTTTTGCCTGCTTCATAAAGAACAAACGGAACGTTATTCTGCTTTAAAAAATTTGCTGCGGTTAAACCTGCGATACCTGCTCCGATAATGGCAACGGGCTTTTTGCTTTCCATGTATTAAAAATTTATAACCGTCCTACAATTATCATAAGCTTGTCGACGGGTAAAAAGAGGTAATTAGAGTTAGAAGTAAGCAGGAAACATTGAATGCAACGCAAACCAGCAGCCGAAATTATTTACATTGGTTTCAGAAGTCCACAAATAAAATGTCGTTTGCAGATTTTGCAAGGGATATTGTAGAAATAAAAACCGGGGGATAATAATAAAGTCTCCTGATGCCGAGAACTCTTTACGTTAAAAATGCCTCCTCTTTATTTATCTCAGAAAACCCCTTTTTAACCGTTCTAAACCGTTTTTGTTTCATTTGCCTTCCTCTTTTGCTATTATCGTCATCTTGTTTTGAACGCGAAAGTAGGCAAATAGTATTCAAATTTCTAAATCGAAAACTAGCCTAAAACAGTTTTAGATATTTGTTCACATAAAAATAACCGGGGAAATTCCCGGTTTAAATATGAGCAATATTAGCTACGGAACAAATCCGGGAAAAAATACCGGCACAGTTGATTTCAAACATAGTGAAGATGGCCACTATTCAATTGGAGAGCTAATATTAAGGCATCCCGGCATTGGGATCGTTACCGTAAAGGCGCATCAAGGCTTGTGAGTGGGTAAATCTTTTTGTATCTAACTATCGAAAACAAATTCAACTTTAAGTAAATTGTATACGAGTTACTCCCAAACACGATTTATTCTTTGCAGGAAATTAATCTGTTGGGTGTTGAATTAAAAAAAATAAAATGTCAATTGAGGAGAATAAACAAGTGGTGCTCCGCTTTAATAAAGAATTTTTAGAAAGCGGCAATACTGCGGTATTGAAAGAAATTGTCGCAGATGATTTTACGAATCATACTGCCGCTGCAGATGTTGCCAGTGATGTGAGCGGACTAATACAATTCGTTGGCCTGATGCACAAAGCATTTAGTAATATGCATATTTACATTCATGAACAGCTTGGAGAAAATGATATAGTGGCAACACGAAAAACCATTCATGCTATACATACCGGCGAAATAATGGGTCATGCTGCAACAGGAAAAGAAGTTGAAATGAATGTGATCGATATCGTTCGTTTGCGTGACGGAAAGTATGTGGATCATTGGGGCAGGAATGATATTATGCAGGTGATACAATCATTGTAATTTATTTCCCGGTTCCCGGAAATAAAGTGATATTATCTATTGAACTTGTTAATAAAGATTTATGAATACACAAACCATATTTATAACCGGGGCAACAGACGGTGTTGGTAAGCTTGCGGCTCTTGACCTGGCTAAGCAAAATAAAGATGCCGTTATTCTTTTGCATGGAAGGAACAAAGACAAACTTGATAAAGTAATTGTAGAAATAAAACAGGCAGGCAGCAATCAAAATATTGAAGGTTTTGTTGCTGACCTGTCGTCAATGGATGAGGTTCGCCGGCTGGCGAAAGATGTTTTGTCAAAACATTATGCGATAAATATTCTCATCAATAATGCAGGCGCAGGTTTTGCCGCACCACGTTATGGTAAAGACGGAATTGAAACAAGACTGGCGGTAAATTACCTGGCACCTTTCTTATTGACAAACCTGTTATTACCTGCCATAAAAAAAGCAGCGCCCTCACGCATTGTGAACGTGGCCTCTGCAGGCCAGGCCGCCGTACATTTTGATGACATCCAGCTTGAAAAAAATTTTGATAGTGTTACTGCTTACGCCCAAAGCAAGCTTGCGCTTATTATGTTTACAATTGATCTTTCCGGTGAATTAAAGAACGACAATGTTACGGTGAACAGTTTGCATCCCGGAACTTATCTCGATACAAACATGGTTCATGATGCCGGCATTAAACCGCGTGGCACAGCACAAAGCGGCGCGGATGCGGAAGTATATCTTGCAACATCACCCGAATTAACAAATGTTACCGGAAAATATTTCAATGTGAAAAATGAAGCAAACGCCAATGCCCAGGCTTATGACGTGAATGCAAGAAAACGGTTACGGAATCTGGCATTACAACTTACCGGGTTTAAATAAAAAAGAATTTGCCTGAGCATTAGATTATCGTAAACATTTGCATATGAAAAAGTATCTCATTCTTATTTTTATAACAGGTATTACCACCTGGCATGCATCAGCTCAAAACCAGGCAGATAGTGGGTTCTATCAAACCAAAGAATCTCTATGGCTTGTAAAAAAAACAGGCGCATGGAATGTTATACAAACCCTGCGGCCAACGATTGATGCATCACCCATCACTATAAAAGGCATTGAAGCAGAAAGAACAATGGTTGGAGCCTTTTGTATGCATGAAGTAATGCAACCTATAAAAGGTACGGCGATGCCTTTATTCCGGAGGCTCAGCGATTTGGATTATAATCTCAATGATACCCATTGGGATTATATATCAATCGATACCCGCATTACCGGTGGTATTATGTATTTCACCAACTTTGGTAAAACCGGCGACAGCATTGTTTCATACATTCTAAACTTTCCGCACCCTGGCTTTGGCCCACAGCAAACAGACCGCGGCAAAAATGTAAGAGTAAAGACTGCTATCATATTCGTCGATGACGACCATGATATCGTAAAACAATACTGGAAGCTCACTGATACCCATGAATGGCTGGCTGTGCAATATGATTATACCCGCAAAAAATAATTATAGCAAAATCAATAGGAATAGATTTTGCTGAATAATATTGTTCCTGTACTTGTATACGGCGCAGGGAATAGTGCACAATAAACAAAGGCCGGTAGTTTAAAAATAACAAACAATGAAAGCTTTGATATTCGAACAAACCGGCAAGCCGGTTGATGTATTGCAGGTAAAAGACATTGATAAGCCCGAATAATGAACTGTCCTGCCCCGGGTAAAACTATTTTTATAAATCAATAAATGTTTACATAGTTAACTATTCACTTTGACCACAGTAAACTTTATCAAACAAACAAGATATTAATATGAGCGATTTAAAGAATAATGCAATTAATGCATCTGCCGGAAAATTCACCATAAAAGAAGTTTCATTTCCACGACCTAAACATAACCAGGCCGTTATAAAAGTTACTTCAATTTCGTTGAATCGTGGCGAGGTACGCAATGCCTTCAATAAAAAAGAAGACTGGGTTCCGGGATGGGATCTTGCGGGAGAAGTAGTACAGGCTGCTGAAGATGGAACGGGGCCAAAAGAACAAAGCCGTGTTGTTGGTTTTTTACCCAGCGGCGCCTGGTCTCAATATGTGGGAGTGCCTACGGATTCAATTGCCGTACTGCCCGGTAACGTGAGTGATGCACAGGCATCTACTCTACCGGTTGCCGGCTTAACTGCTTTGCTCACGTTGGCAAAAGGCGGTCAATTGCTGGGTAAAAAAGTTTTGATAACAGGCGCCACGGGTGGCGTAGGTGTATTTGCGGTACAACTTGCTGCGTTAAGTGGCGCGCATACAACTGCATTGGTTCGCTCTAAAGAAGATTTCGATCTTATTAAGGGTTTGGGAGCTGACGAAATAATTAATTCTATTGATGATGCAAAGGAATCGTTTGATTTAATTTTAGATTCTGTTGGCAGTGAAATAATTGGCAAACTCATCAACAAAACACAAAAACATGGTACCATAGTTTCATTTGGCAATTCTTCTGAAAAGCCTGATGCAACTTATAATGTTGGCAGTATGTTCCGGGGAAGCATAACGTTGTATGGATTTATTATATTCAATGAACTAAAAACAGAATCTCCCTCTGCCGGATTAACGAGATTGGTCGACTTAATGAACAGGAATAAATTAAAAACAATAATTGAAAAAGAAACAGATTGGAAAGATATTCAGCAGGTAGCAGAAGATCTGATGAACAGGAAATTTAAAGGTAAGGCCGTGTTACATATATCATGATAAGAGGGACTTAGAAAACTGTTGCATCGTGAGATATTAACTCAACTATTACATACGCTACCTGGTGTACTAAGCATTCAAAATTTTACTAAAAATGGAAACGCAAAAATATATTCCAACATTATTCGAATGGGCAGGTGATATGCAAACATTTGAAACCTTATTCAATAAATTCTATGACAAGGTTTTGCAGGATGATTTATTACAGGACGTTTTCAAAAACATGTCTCCCGGTCATGTGCAACATGTAGCGCATTTCGTTGCTGAAGTTTTAGGCGGTGAAAGGTTATATACAACGCAGGACGGAGGCAGTCATGCCGGAATGATTGGAAAGCACATTGGCAAAAAATTAACCGAAGAAAAACGGCAACGCTGGGTTCATCTTTTATTGCAAACCGCTGACGAAACCGGTTTAAAAAGCGACCCTGAATTCCGGTCTGCATTTGTTGGCTATATTGAATGGGGAACACGTTTGGCGGTCATCAATTCTCAATTAACCGAAAACAACATGCATGAATCTGAGCCTATGCCAAAATGGGGCTGGGGTGAAGTGAAAGGTCCTTATGAAGTGGCAGGTCCCTTTTTTCAAAATAGGAATGAATAAATCTTTAAATAAGATATAATCTAAAAAACTTTAGAATGTCATCTGTTTTAAAATTAGCTGTAAATAATAATGATCATGTATCGGGCGATTTGTCGGCTCCGATAGTATTGGTTGAATATGGGGACTATCAGTGCCCTCACTGTAGTTATGCTTATATAGGTCATCTGTCGAACTAAATGATAGTGAACTGATAATTCACAATGTAGGGACAGGTTGCGAACTGTCCCTACCGGGCATGGTATGATTTAAATGAACACGGTAAAATTGCAGACCAACAATGGTATTGGTTAGCAGAGCAATATCCATAGGTTGTTTTGCATGAATTTATTGTGATGCCAAATCATATTCAGGGTATTATTGAAATAAACGGGTGCAATTGTAGGGACAGGTTGCGATCTGTCCTGTGGTGATTATTGTAGGGACAGGTTGCGAACTGTCCGGAAATGGCGTTAACAAAAGGACATCTGTTGAACTAAATGATAGTGAACAGATAGTTCACAATGTAGGGACAGGTCGCGACCTGT
>JBDTZL010000325.1:0-13355 GCA_040005125.1 Ginsengibacter sp. | reverse complement strand
CCATTAGGTCGGAGATGGTTAAATACTCCCAAACATCTTTCGGCGGATGCTGGTAAAAAAATGTGTGTTGAATGCTCTTTGTCATAATGTGTAACTTTTAGGTTACGCAAATGTATATGTAACTTTTGAGTTACGCAAATTTTTAAGAAATATTTTTCCCTAATTGGCATTTTTTTTTGAAACCGGACGTTTAAGGCTATATTTATAATAATGCTGAAAATTATAGTGCAAACGGCGGTGTGATTGACCAGATTTAGCGAAGATGCTGGCATTACTATTCCTCTTATGCCAGGAAAGGGTTATTCCTTCACGTATGATTATCCACAAAAGAAAACTAAATGTTCCAGCAATTTTATGCGAAGCCAGGGTTGCCATAACACCAATGAATGGACATATGCGCTATGCCGGCACCATCGAGATCGCACGGGGATCATTCAATCTGTCCCAAAGTATTTTCCTTCTATGAATTGGATATGCCCGGAAAAAAAGACATTTGGCTTGGTTTCAGGCCCTGCCCGCCTGACGGATTGCCTTATCTTGGATATTCAAAAAACGTCAGCAGTCTTATTGTTGCCGGAGGGCATGCAATGAGCGGGTTGAGCGAGGGACCGGCAAGCGGTAAAGTGGTTGCAGAACTGGCCACACCTCTGTCTATAGATATAAGCGCCTTTAACCAGGATAGGTTCTAAAGTTTACAATGATATTGTTGCAAAGATGTTTTCATTCTGAATAATCGGGCATTTATAGCGTAAAGTTTGTAACTGCTTTTTTTAAGGAAATAAAGCGCTATTATACACAATTCCTCTATAGTGTTTTTACGTATTCAATATTGTATGTATATGATAAAATTAGTAAAAACCATATGTAAAAAATTAAGTAAAACTGCTCTTGTTTGGTAACCATACCCTAAATACGTTTGTAGTATCGAAAAATGGCAAGCTACAAGGAATAGAGTTTAGGTGAAGGTTGGAACTTTCCGCCACCGTCTTCTGTAAGCTACCCAATTTTTGAAATAATGATAAAGCTCCGGGGTTTAAACTTTGGAGCTTTTCTATTTTATAGATAATTTTTTCGCCCATTTTGTATATAGTTACCTTTACATATTACTTCAAATGATATATAACTATGCGGATTATTAAGCGTACTATTATAAAAGTGGCTAAGATTATACCTTTATTTGAACAAACAATTGAGTTAACACCATTAATGATAAAAGCATTAATAGCTGCCTGTCAAAAGCAGAGTAAAAATGAACCATTTGGGCAGATAGATATACACGGTTCATTTGCTGCTTTATTGCGAAGAGGATTTATTGATGCTAAAACAATTATGTTTGAGGGAGAAAAAATGGTATCCTGGTACGTTACAAGGGCAGGTAAATTTTCATTAAGAAAACTGGGTTTTGATCATCAATGCTAAGGAAAAAATGATTGCTTTTCTCTTTAATTTTGCTAACAGGGTGACTGATAAACCCCCACCTGTACTTTCACAATCGGGTTAAGGGCAATTTATTTGTCCTTCAACTATCTTATCATGGCTAATAAAATAATATTTTTTTTTAGTTTGCTAATTTGCTCATTATTTCCTGGTTGTAGTAATCATGATAATTCAGGCAGGCGTGAAACCAGCCAACAGAAAGATTCGGCAACAGAAAGATCAACGTTGCAACCAATTTACGATGCAAAGCCGAAATTCCCGGGATTTATACCAAAACGTTACATAATAGAACAAGACACAACATTTATCAGGATTATTTCTAACAGCAAATATTTCCAGAAAGCCTGGATGGTTTATTATGATAAAGATGACAGGAAATGGGAAACCATAACCTGGATTGGGTCGGGTGAGAATAATGAGATTATTGGAGACACAGTTTTTTGTAGAAAAAATGGAATCACAACCGGAAGTTCAATAAATGATGCTCCTGAATTTTATTTTGCTTTTTCCCGCGATAGTGGAAAGACCTGGCAAGCCCACGAAATATACGAGGGAGTAATCAAGTGTAAACAAAATGATAAGCATACGCAAAAGGATATACAAATACTGGCAAGCAATGACTTTTTAAAAAAGATAAAACGACCATCCCTGGGATTAATTTTACAGCATCACTATCCATATATAATTTCAACAGATGAAATTACTGCAAAGGAAAACTTCGACTTTTACTGTGGTGTAGCCACACAACTTTCATACGAAAAAGTTAAACCTTCCCAGAGCCGGCGTAATAAATAAAAGCTGAACAAATATATTGGTTCAATTAATCCTTAAACCTTCCACAATAAATTTTCAGTCAAGGCTCACATTCCCGTCAATGTATTTTAAGTTGTATTTAAAAGATGAAAGCCGCCAGCCATTAGTAGTATTAAGCGCTGTGAGATCATAACTTCCTACAAATAAACGGCTATTTCCTTTTAGCGTAGATTTTTTATAATGGTTTGCCACTGCATACGCATATGTATCAGCAGAATCACCATCCACTTTTATTAAATAATGACCAGCCTGGTGATGCACTGCATCCAGGTCTTTAAGCTTTAAGCCCTTCTTTCCAGGTATCGCAAATCATTTTTGCCTTTAAGGTTTTGGGCGCATCACCCCCGGCACTGCTCATATCAAATAAAACATCTTCTGTAAAAACTTCATCAATTAATTTTTGCCATGCCTTTAAATCTGTATACATAAAAAGCTTGTTGGCAAGTTCAGTAAGTTCAATTGTATGTTCATACGTCTTCATAAAATATTTTTTTTAATTTATAAAATAAAATTTTGCTTCGTGGATATTTAAGATCACCCACTCAAAATTAATATACAAATACGTGGCTTGATATAATAACCTTTGGCATGAAAGAACTCACAAAAACTTTGTCGCAATCACCCCTTAGATTGACGTTTTCGCACGCCATTCAACCGGGATCACCGAACTAATTTTATGCCAACAAATAATTATAAACTATTAAAAAAGATTAACAATGAAAACGACAAAGATCATTTACTGGACAACTACCATTCTCATCTTTTTATTGGATGGCCTGATACCGGCTTTAACATCAAACACAGAACTTGCCCGGCAAGGGATCAGCCACCTGGGTTATCCTGATTATTTTAGAGTGATGCTTACTTTCTTTAAAATAACCGGAGCCCTGGTATTGATTTTGCCTGTAATAAAGGGCAGGTATAAGGAATGGGTATACGCCGGTTTTGGCATCAATTTTATTTGTGCTGCCACTTCACATTGGGCAGTGGATGGATTTGGGGGACAAGTGATTTTCCCGTTGATTGCGCTTGCTATACTGGCTGTCTCTTATGTATTTTATCACAGGATGAAGGAAAAAAGAGAAGCCCGGACATACACCGCTACATCTGACTTTTCAACACCAAACTTTTCTAAACATGTCATTCCAGGCGTATCTTAAGAATATCAAAACAAAAACAGGAAAAACGCCTGAAGACTTTAAAAAGCTTGCTGAAAAGAAAGCCTTATTAAAGCCGGGTGTAAAAGCAGGAGCAATAGTATCCTGGCTAAAGGAAGATTTTGATTTGGGTTATGGACATGCTATGGCTATTTACGCGGTGTTGAGCGGCAAGATAGATCCTGCTGCGGACAGGTAAAAAATTTACTTCCTCAAACAAAAAGTTTAGGTGGCGCATGAGCCGGAAATTAATTAAGCCAGTCTGCGACTGGCTTTTTTTTACCACGAATTACACGAATTACACGAATGGTATATTATGTGATTTCTTCGCGAAAATTCGTGTAATTCGTGGCAAAAAAATTAATTTTAATCTTTGGAACATCTCTGCCGCCAGGCAAGTATGTGGCCTTTAAAAGTTTACCGTGGCCGTTTTATTTTTTAACTCTATTTTTAAGGAAACATTGCGATATGAAAAGAATCTTCTCACTTGTATTATGTTTGTTGATATCATGTTATGGCATATCTCAGACGGGAAAAGTCTTTGATAATCTTTCCCTCAAGAGTAAAATATTAAACATGGAAAGGAAGTATGCAATTTATCTTCCTCCCGATTATGAAACCTCGCAAAGGGCTTATCCGGTCTTATACCTGCTGCATGGCGGTGGAGATGATCAAACAGGCTGGGTACAGTTTGGTGAAGTGCAAAACATTACTGACAAAGCCATAATGCAGGGAACTGCCACACCTATGATTATTGTGATGCCCGATGCAAACACAGGCCGCCGGGGCTATTCAAATGATGCCACCAATACATGGCGTTATGAAGATTTCTTCTTCCAGGAGTTTATGCCTTTTATTGAAAAAACTTATCGTATAAAAGCTGAGAAGCATTACCGTGCTGTGTCTGGTTTATCAATGGGCGGCGATGGGACTTTTACTTATGCGTTGCATCATCCTGAATTATTTGCTGCTGCCTGTCCTTTAAGTGCAGGCACCGGCCCTATGAACCTGGATAGCGCAAATGCAAGATTGCGAAGAGAAAATAGTAGTATTTCTGATTCTGCGATAACATCTTATTATAAGCGCCAGAGCGTTCTCGAACTGGTGAACAATATGCCGGATAGCTCTAAAAAATCTATTCGCTGGTATATTGACTGTGGTGATGATGATTTTTTATATGAGGGCAATTGCCTGGTTCATATTGCGATGCGCAAAAAAGAAATACCACACGAGTTCCGTATTCGCGATGGTGCACATAACTGGACTTACTGGCGTGAGGCTTTGCCGGTTGTGCTTGAATTTATCTCCATGTCGTTTCACCAATATTAGAAGAACATAAAGGAGCAGAAACTATAATTATAGTAAACAGGCGATTGAATTTATAACAGCCCGACAGTATTGTGTATAATCGGCCTGGATAAAACTATTTACTTTTTTTAGATTTTCCCTCCCAATTGTCTTCCATGTCTTTATAAGACGTTTTAGAGACGGTTGATTTTCCTTTTGGCTTTGACGTTCTCTTTTTCTTTTTGGCATTAATATTATTAACCAAAGAATTTTTTACACTAAGCTTATTCTTTTTTGCAGCTTTTGCCATAGTTAAAATTTTTAATCCGGTTACATTTTGATCCGGTACTAATTTCTGTTGAAGTTGTTTTTTAAAAATTATGCCTGTCCTTTGTAATAATTTTTTAGTCTTCCAAAAAAATGCACTATAACTATAAAACCATTTGGCACATTAGCTATTACACTTTGCAGACGGTATTGTTTAACCTTTCTTTAACCATGTAACAAATACTTTTGCCACTTAACCAGCCTTTATGATGAAAATTGTTTTTGTAGTATTCAATTGCTTATTATTTTCTTTTGCTTTCTCACAGGACACACTAAAATCAACAATCCCTTCCGATAATCATAAAACGATCAAATTACCCAACCGCCCCGGCGATCACCTGATGATACAATTTTCATCTGATCACTGGACAGGGATGTCCGATAGCATCAGCAGTCACCAGAAAGGTTTTTCACGCGGCTTTAATGCATATTTTATGCTGGATAAGCCCTTCAAAAGCTCTCCGAAATTCAGTATTGGTTTTGGGCTGGGTGTGAGTACCAGCAATATTTTTTTTAAAAGGGAGAATATAGACCTGAAAACCACTTCAACCCAGTTGCCTTTTACCGCTGTTGATTCAACCAACCATTTTAAAAAATATAAGCTCGCTACTACCTTTCTTGAGGTTCCGCTGGAATTGAGATACACATCAAAACCTTTGGAACCTGATAAGAGTTTCAAAGTTGCCCTTGGAGTGAAAGTAGGACAAGTTGTTAATGCGCATACAAAAGGTAAGGTACTGCAGGATAAAAATAATAATACCATCATTAATTATATCCAGAAAGAAAACAGCAACCGGCTTATTAATGGAACCCGTTTTATGGGAACAGCAAGAATTGGATTCGGTATTTTCACGCTCTTTGGAGACTACCAGCTTAGTAATATTTTGAAGGACGGCGCAGGCCCTGCCATGCATCTTTATCAAATAGGGCTAACACTTAGCGGCCTCTAAAATCTCATGTAAAAAAATAAGAAATACAAAAGTTGGAGCAATTTTATTTTACTTCGCCATGTCAAACTTTGATCGATGATATTCTAAGTTTCGGCCAGTTTTATTACCGGGCAAAAGGATCACAAGCGCAGGTATATCCATGCTAATTTTATCTAATTTATCCCCGGCATCAGGGTTTCATTATCCATAACTTTTCTAATTTGCTGTTATTAATTTCTTATTACTGCTATACAGATTTACATTTTGCGAAATAAATACCCAATCCTTCTTTTAGAAAATGGTTTGTTATTTTTGCTGATAAATATTTCATTTGATAGAAAAAAAAATAAACAGCAATTCTGAGATCAACACTGTGCTTGTAGGGGTCATTCAACAGGAACAGACTGAAGAATTGGTAAAGGAATACCTCGAAGAGCTTACATTTTTGGCTGAAACAGCAGGAGCCAATACCATTAAAATCTTTACCCAGAAACTTGCCCGGCCGGACAGCCGTACGTTTGTAGGTAAAGGGAAGCTGGAGGAAATTAAGAAATATATTTCAACAAGAAATGTAGAGCTGGTAATATTTGACGATGAGCTTACGGGCTCGCAGATCACCAACATAGAAAAGGAACTGCAGGTACAAACGATCGATCGCAGTGATTTGATCCTGGACATATTTGCATCACGTGCAAAAACGGCCCAGGCGAAAGTGCAGGTGGAACTGGCACAATACCAATATATTTTGCCAAGGCTGAAGGGTATGTGGAAGCACCTTGAGAGACAGGGTGGTGGCATTGGAAGCCGCGGCCCGGGTGAAACCGAAATTGAAACTGACCGGCGTATTGTGAAAGATAAAATAGGCCTCTTACGGAAACGGCTAAACGAAATAGACAAGCAGGCATTTACACAGCGAAAAGAAAGAGGAGAATTAATAAGAGTTGCGCTTGTCGGCTATACAAATGTAGGTAAATCCACCATTATGAACCTGCTTAGCAAAAGCGATGTATTTGCCGAAAATAAGTTGTTTGCGACCCTGGATACCACTACAAGAAAAGTTGTATTTGGGCACACCCCTTTTCTGCTTAGCGATACAGTAGGTTTTATACGAAAGTTGCCACATCATCTTATTGAAAGTTTTAAGAGCACATTGGATGAAGTAAGGGAAGCCGATATTTTATTACACGTAGTTGATATTTCCCATCCGCAATTTGAAGAACAGCTTTCGGTAGTGAATAAAACGCTGCATGAGCTAAAGAGCGATGATAAGCCCGTCATCACTGTGTTTAACAAAATGGATCAATACGAAAAGAATACTTTTGATGAATGGCTGGAGCCTGAAGTGAAGCTGGATTTGCTGCGTGAATTAAAAGAGAAGTGGCAGGACAAAACGGAAGGCAACTGCGTATTTATTTCTGCTATTGAAAAAAAGAATCTCGGTGGATTGCGGCAGGCTATATTAAATAAAGTGAGAACTATCTACCAGGTAAGGTATCCATACAAGGCCGAATTCTTTTATTAACACACGCCCGTTACTTTTATAACACATCATTCGTCAGAGGCTTATCCCCGCCCAGGGAATAATAAATATGTTGGAAAAGAAATATAAGTGGTATAAAATTGCCGAAACAACGTCCGAACTGCCGTTTGGAGAAAATAATATTATGCAAATTGAAGTTGCGGGTAAAAAAATTTGTGTTGTTAAAACGTTGAATAGCATCACGGCATGCACTGCGAAATGCCCGCATGCGGGCGGTAATATGTCCGAAGGTTATTTGGATAAAGACGGGAATATCGTTTGCCCGGTTCACCGGTATGTATTTAATTTAAAAAACGGCCGGGATATGGCCGGCGAAGGATACTTTTTAAAAACTTATCCCGTGAAAGTGAATGATGTTGGAATTTTTTTAGGTATTGAGGAGGGTGGATTATTTAGCTGGCTTAAATAATTTCAAATCAATTTTTGTTACAAGGCAAAAATCTCTATTTTTGCAACCGCTTTTAAGGATTCATCTTTAGAAGGAACATTCCTCCTTAGCTCAGTTGGTTAGAGCATCTGACTGTTAATCAGAGGGTCATCCGTTCAAGTCGGATAGGGGGAGCTGGAAATCAAGCAGTTATGAGGTAAAATTTATAACTGCTTTTTTATTTGATACATGATTTGATACATGTTTTTTAAAATATTTTTGATAAAAAATATTTACCCACATTTCATATAAAGCGGTGAGGGATGGAAAAAGGAGAAAAGTTGGGTTTGCTACAAAAGTTTCATCCAATCATTATTACCCGAATGAAGTTTCGGTTGAAAGGAAAATTACCAATAGCTTAATTTTGGGACAGGCTTTCACGATTAACATGTGGCCAGATTATCAGAACCGGAAACTGTATAACCCTCCTAAGTTGGAAAACTATTTTGAAGATCTGCTGGATATATTTTCCAAAAGCTCAATATAACAGTGTGATGCTTAACTTAGGTATAAAATTAAATCACCTAAGCCTGACTAAACTAGGGAACCGTTGCTGGGAATCAATTGGAGATAACGACTCCGACAATGGTGAAAATCATAAATCTTTATAAATCATTAACTCCCTATTCGCTATGATGTGCACTTTCTTTTTCGTTCAATAATTCTAATAGTCGACCCTCTATCTGTTTCCACCCTGTTGCCAGATTCACGGTACACACTGAAACTAAATGCTTGTCAATTAAAAACGTTTCGTCTAATTCTATGCTGGTTGTAGGATATAAAAGTATACCTGAGGCATTAGCATTTGAGGCCGGCTCGGAAACATGCTCGAGGTTTTTGAGAAAGGAATAGATTTGATATAAATTACCGGAATGAAACTTTAAGGTTTCGTATTGATTCATAGTCAAAGCTTCATGATAATATTTTGTATCGAGTACGATTTTTCTTTTTTTAGAAATAAGAGAAATATCTGTTTTCATCATTGGCATATATTCACTACGACTCTGTTTTAGGGGTGTAGCATTCCAGCTGATTGTCTCACTTTTGACCTTGAACTCATTTTGCCTGATTGAATAGAAATTTCTAACAAATTCTTCAAATAAAGATTGCATGGTTTTCTGATCACGTAATAAGTCACGGAATTTATAAAAGCCGGTTATTTCATCCAATGATAGTTGCTCGACAATAAAACGACATATTTTTAACAAGAAATCATAAAAACTGTTATTCCGATGAATCTGTACACGGTGAAAATCAGGAACTGATGGAATTATATCTGAAACGTAGTAAAAATGTTGGGCACCTTCCCACAGTTGGTTATGTAATTCTTTGTCTATTCCTTTCATTTTATATAAAAGGAGCAAGGTTCCTTTAAGCAATTGGTTCGGTAATATGTTATGACTAAAATCATCAAAACGGCAAACACTTTTACCGAATAAAAAAGCTTGTGTTCTTATTGATTCGGTGAATTCCAGTTTTCCTTTGACACCTGAATATACTTCTGTAATCTCAATATAATTTCTGTCTAGTCCCTGCTTGAATAAACGATTGCAGCCAGAGATTAACACTTTAGCCAAAAGATCAGGTAGTTGATCGTAATCCGATGCGTCAATATTTACGATATCTTTTTCCTGCATTTTATTCCATGCATAACAAAGCAGGTAATAAATATTTTGTATCGGTATGGTCATTAGTACAACCTCTCTATTTGATCATTGGCCGTTGTAAGACTATCAAACCAATATTCGTTAAGAATAGGCGCTATCTCATAATCAATAATATCGATATACCATTTTTCAAAATCCTCATCTGTTGGAGCGTGACAAAAATAACTATGGCCAATAAGAAATCCTTTGCCGAGATTTCGATCATCGCTAATAATTGTGTTGAGATAATTTATTCTGTCGATAATCCTATTGATAATTATTGGTGCCACTTCTGCTCTCTTTAAGTAATCCGTAAATAACTGACCAAATGATGGTTGCAAATTAAAAAAAGCAAATCTCCTCCGCAACGCATAATCTACGATAGACAAAGATCGATCAGCTGTATTCATTGTTCCGATGATGTACAGGTTTTTTGGAATATGAAAACGAGTGATATTATCTGGTGAATAAATGAGCGGTATCGAGAACTCTTCTCCACGCTTGTCCCCTTCCATAAGCATCATCAGTTCTCCAAATATCTTGCTTAGGTTACCGCGATTGATTTCATCTATAATAAAAAAGTAATCATCATTGGGGTTACGCATTGCTTTTTTGCAGAAGCGGAAAAAAAGCCCATTCAACAATTTGAAATGTCCGTCTTCAGTAGGTCGATATCCCTGCATAAAGTCTTCATAAGAGTATGATTGGTGAAACTGAACCATTTCAATCTTATCATTATCCTTATTTCCCATCCATAAATATGCCAGCCGTTTTGCCAAAAATGTTTTTCCCACGCCAGGAGGGCCTTGTAATAAAATATTCTTTTTCTTTTCAAGTAAACGGAGAATTGTATTCAATTCCTGTTCGTCAAGAAAAACTTCATTTAATGCATCATCCATTTCGTATTGCTCGTATAGAAGTTCCCCAGGCAAAGAAGACGCTTTCACTATAGTATCGAATTCAGAAGAGGTAAGTTTGAAGAGACTACCTTGATTATTCTTAAATACCTCACAATCTTCTAGCTCTTGAATTGCAGACAGTTTGGACCATGAAATGGGATTTGAAAAAAACTGTTGCAATTCGAAAGATATCTTTTCCTGAGCATCATCTTCATCTGTGAAAAGGCCTTTAGTAGCTTCCATTAAAGCGACAACTTTCATAGTGGGTGATGATTCATAACCGATGATTGGATCACCGGGTTTTATCTCCTTAAAATGTTCATATATTTTCCGCTTGTTCCCTTTTTCATTGAATGTGGTATAAGATTGTTCCTGGCCGATTTCAAATTCTGTTATCTTCCAAATTCTCGGGTTTGCATTTAACCACCAATAATTACCACTTATCTCCTTGCCATCCTCAATGTCCAATAGTTTTTTTAGGTTATCAACGTAACTCGGGTATTTTGTAATGTCAGTTAAGATTTTTGTAACAATGGGGCCAGTTGTTTCTGGCCATAGCCCCGTTTTTACCCAATTCACCTTTATCTGATTTGGAAAGGTTGCCTCAGATTGCTTGTATTCATAGTCACCGGCAACTACTCCATAACCCAGGTAATCTGTTGTGCCTTTCTTTGCGATGACAATATCTCCTTTTTTAATATCCCTCGAGAAATTCCAGAGGGCCAAAGTATTGTGTCTATTATTTCCTTTATTTTCCGGATATTTCTTTTTCAACGTTTGTGCCATTGCATCCCGATTCGCATATTCTGTTAAATCACCCATTTCTTTCCAACCAATGGCTGCAATTCCGCTTTTATAAAATTCATCCCACTGAGAACCGCCTACCCCAGCTGCAAGAAGCCAGTAATGCGTTCCATCAGATTTTATATATACATTGTTCGGGGGGTCCTTCTTGGGTGGATACGGTGGATCGTCAGTTGGTTCGGCAAGATAGGTTGTGCATGCATAAACAAAATCCTGAGTAAGCAGATGCAACGATTCATCGGAATAAGATTTCTCGTCAAGTAAAGATTTATTTATTTGGACTAGTTCTTTGTCCCTCATAATAATTTCTCTTACTTCATCACACAGGCCATAATAATTATGTAAATTATCATCAGAACCCATTTTAGGTAGGGTCAATGAAAATAATTTGCAGAATTTCGTAAACATACTGAATTTATATAGGTAGTATTTGTCAGGATAAATGAAATATAACAGTATTGAAATGAAACGGTCTCCTATGTAGTGGTGATTCAGTTTTTTGCTTTTATTAATATTATATTCCTTTAAGAGTTCATCACACATGTTTTCTACAGTTGCAATCCGCTCAGTTACATCTTTCTTTTCGTCAATCAGGTATTTCATCATGTCCCTTACTTTCTCACCGTTCATCTCACTAAAAAGTTTAAGCATCTTCGTCGGATAATAATTTTGTCCCACCCATAAATTGCTTGAGGGCGTAAAACATTCTTCCAGCATTTGTGAAATATTTGGAGCATCAATATCCCAATGATCCCGAAACACTTTTACATTTTTCCATTTATACAACTCACCGTACTTCTTAACTGCTTTGCCAAGGAGTAGGTTCTTATATAACGCGCTGTATTTATAAATCTTTGCTAATACCGGTTTTAGATCGTAGGACATAAAAAATGAGTGTTAGTTATTCAAACCGAATATAAATAAACGTTTTTGTGACGTCAGGCTTTGTTAGATATTCATAGTCGCTCTGCAAAATAACAAATATTAAGAGCGTGACAATTAATTAAAGTATCTATGTGTAAGCTATCGTCGACTGTTGGCTTTACTACAAAGCTTTTATCTGATCATTATTATCTCAATGAAGTTCCAGTTGAGGGGGAAAACCGCCAGCAAATTTAATTAGAAAATGGCCTTTTATGATCGGTATGTAACCCAAATTATCAGGACGGGGAACTGCATAACCCTACCGAGCAGCCAATATTAGTTTAACTGAAGATACTTTTTGGATACCAACTATTTGAAGACCTGACTTCGTAGAATTTTCATACACATTTTCCCCGAACTATTTATTGATTATTAGCAATTTTTTAAAAATGCTCTTTTAATATATTTACTCCGTTGTATTGATAAATACGCATGACTTTTATTCGGCAGTGAATTTATACAATGAGGAAACCGAAAACCAAAATCAGCCTTTTCTACAAATTTTTATCAAGTAAATTTTATCTCACCGAAGTACCCGTTGAAAATAAAAAGACCCTGTTACTTCCTGGGTTTTTTTGGAGAAGTCTTGCAAGAGATATTATGAAAATTATCCGCACGGGAAGTTGTATCACTTTGTTAAGCGATTATGTTCCTATCGAAGCAAAAACATTTTTCAGGCTGCTTTATTTTGAGGACAATGCAAAATTTGTCTTCTGGACTTTTAATGACAATTTTTTAATAGACTTATCCCGGAATGTTTTGCTCATTGATGATGACAATATTAATTCCTGTATTAAAATATTGCGGCTGTATTCTGTGGCCTATGATGAAAAACTCAACACCGGTGTAGACGAAGAGCTTTCCTATTGTTTCCTTAAGATTGCTTCATTGAAAAAAGATAAAAAATTTGACCAAATGTTCGCACTTGATGTGCAAAACAGAAACACTGTAATGCAGTTACTTGAGAAACGATTGGTCACAAATGAAAAGGGAGAAGAAAATAAAAATGATGTATCCCTGATAGAACCAGATCCTGTAAATCATCAACCAGATGAAATTTCATTTTTAGAAATGCTTATTCCTATTAAGGGAAATATAGAAAACACATTGAGCTATATAGAATCAAAAATCATCGAAGCAAATTTTCCGCACAATGTATTTCACA
>JBDTZL010000268.1:0-40252 GCA_040005125.1 Ginsengibacter sp. | reverse complement strand
TAAATGTGAATGCCAATATCGGGGACAAATTAAAATTTCCAATAAGTTATAATACACTGGCAAACATGGATTTTACCAACCAGTTAAAACTTGATTACACAGGCACTGCCGATGAAATTTTAAAACGCTTCGAGGCAGGAAATGTTACTTTTCCTTCCAGAAGCACCTTAATTCCGGGAGTACAATCTTTATTTGGAATAAAAACAACGCTACAATTTGGAAAGCTCACTGTGACGACGGTTTTAGCTAGTGAAAAATCTCAAAAACAGTCAGTAAACCTGCAGGGTGGCAGTGCAGCCCAGAATTTCGAACTCAAGGCAGATGATTATGAAGAAAACCGGCACTTTTTACTGGCGCAATATTTTAAAAACAATTACAATAAGGCCATGAGTAATTTGCCCGCCGTAACCACCCCGGTGCAAATTCTCAAGATGGAAGTATGGGTAACAAATAAGAATGGCACTACAACCAATGCGCGGGAAATCGTTGGACTTATGGATATTGGAGAGTCGCGTCCCTTTCATAACTTTATTGTAACAGGATCAGACCTGCCTTCAAATAATACCAATTCCGAATACAGGGATATCATCAGCAACCCTACCAGCCGCAATCCCGCTCTTGTTACCAATCAATTGCAAAGCCTGCTAGGATTAAACCCTGTGCAGGATTTTGAAAAAACATTTGCAAGAAAACTGGATTCGTCGCAATATATATATAATCCCAAAGTAGGTTTTCTAACTTTAAGCCAACCTTTGCAGGCTGATGAGGTACTTGCAGTCGCTTACCAATATTCCTACAATGGAAAAATTTTCCAGGTGGGTGAGCTTTCACAGGATCTGCCACCCGATTCCGCTTCAGGAAATCAACAGGTCCTCTTCCTGAAGTTATTGAAAGCTACATCTCAGCGCCCCGCTCTTCCGATATGGCAATTGATGATGAAGAACGTTTACAGCGTAGGATTTGGAACGCTTGATCCTACTGGTTTTAGCCTGAATGTATTATACCAGCAACCTGGTTTGGGCGCAAAAAGATATCTCCCATTTGGCAACCTTAACCTTGGTACGCCTATTTTGACACTGGTAAATCTTGACCGGCTTAATAATCAAAACGATCCCCAGCCGGATGGAGTATTTGATTTTGTGGAAGGCTATACTGTTCTTTCTCAATATAGCAGGGTAATTTTTCCGTTATTGCAGCCATTTGGGCGGGATCTTGCGCCAAAAGTTTTTTCGGATACTGCTGTCGCAAAAGATAGCCTGTATTACCCCCTCTATGATTCAATAAAGGTGATTGCCCAGCAACAATTCCCAAATCTTGACAGGTTTGTTTTAAAAGGATCTGCAAAATCATCCGCATCATCTGATATCAGCATTGGATATAACATTCCACCAGGCTCAGTAACCGTAAGTGCAGGTGGCCAGAAGCTTAATGAAAATATAGATTACACAATTAATTACGACCTCGGCACTATAAAAGTAATTAACCAGGCAATAATAAATGCAGGGCTCCCTGTGCAGGTAAACTTTGAAAACAATGCAACCTTTGGCCTTCAGCAAAAAAGTTATATGGGGCTGAGGCTGGATTACCAGGCTAAGAATACCGCCAGCCAGCAATTGTCTATTGGCGCTACCATGGTGAGGCTGAGTGAAAGACCTTTCTTTACAAAAGTTGATTATGGCGAAGATCCTATCAGGAATACAATGTATGGTGCGGACGTAAATTATCACAGAGACCTGCCCAGGCTGACAAAACTTTTAGACAAACTTCCATTCTATCGCACTACAGCGCCGTCTGCAATAAATACTTATGCGGAAGCAGCCTATTTGAAACCCGGCCACGCACCACAGATTGGAAAAGGGAGCAATGGAGTGGTATATATTGATGATTTTGAGGGTAGTAAAAGTGATATTGATCTGCGCTTTCCTCCAATAAGCTGGGCACTGGCATCAACACCTTTTGGAGCCACAGATGAAACGGGGAATACACTCCTGTTTCCCGAAGCTGCTTTAAACGATAATCTTGACTATGGTAAGAACAGGGCAAAAATAGCATGGTATCAAATTGAACCCACATTACAGGACCCGCAAAATATAAACAATCCTAACCGCGATAACAAACCAATGCTTTCAGATCCAAGGGTGAGGGCAATTTCACAAACCGAGATATTTCCTCAAATTACCACCGACCTTGGGCAAAACCAGCTCATAACTTTTGATCTTGCTTATTATCCTGCCGACAAGGGTCCTTATAATTATGATGCATCAACAGTGGATGTGAGGTCTGATGGCAAATTGTTAACCCCTTCCAGGCGATGGGGTGGATTGATGCGAAGTATTGATCAGACAGATTTTGAGACAGCGAATGTTGAATATATTGAATGTTGGGTGCAGGATCCTTTTATAACAAACCCTGCAAGTAACGGCGGTAAATTTTATATTAACCTGGGTAATATTTCAGAAGATGTACTCAAGGATTCCCGGAGATTTTATGAAAACGGGCTGCCCACGCCAAGTGCGCCCGCACAGGTAGATACCTCTGTATGGGGTAATGTGCCCCGCAATCCTATCCAGGTTACCAATGCATTCAGTAATGACCCTAATGACAGGCCTTACCAGGATGTGGGCTTTGACGGATTGACAGATACTGCGGAAGTATCGAAGCGCAGGGTCGATTATTTAAATGTACTCGCAGCCAATTTTGGAACAGGCTCGAAGGCATACCAGGATGCGTTGCGTGATCCTTCATCAGACAACTATCATTATTACAGGGGCAGTGACCTTGATGCGCAAAAGGCGGATATCCTTGCCCGTTATAAAAATTTCAACAGCCCTCAGGGCAATTCACCCATAGCTGATAACAATTCACAATTCTCTTCGGCCGCTACACTCTATCCCGACCAGGAAGATGTAAACCGCGACAATACCCTTAATGAAACTGAAGAATATTTTCAGTACACTGTTGACCTGAAGCCACCCTCAGCACCTGAAATGGCGATTGGCAATAATTATATTGTAGATAAAAAAGTTGTTACGGTAAAGCTGGTGGATAATACGTCAAGGACTGAAACCTGGTATCAACTGCGTATTCCTATAGAGTCATACAATAAAAAAATTGGTAACATTCCTGATTTTAAATCAATAAGATTTATTAGAATGTTTTTAACCGGTTTTAATGACAGCGTTGTAGTTCGTTTTGGAAAACTAAGCCTTGTAAGAAATACCTGGAGAAAATTTGCTTATAAAATCGACAGCACCGGAAATTACAGCCCTGAGACTACAACTGATTTTAATGTGGGCTCCGTAAATATTGAAGAAAATGATAAGAGGATACCCCTGCCATACCGTACCCCGGCAGATATTCAAAGGGTACAAACTTTAAGTAACAATGGTGTAAACCTCCTGCAAAATGAACAATCAATCACACTCCAGTTCTGCGGACTTAATCAAAATGACGGAAAAGCTGTTTTCCAAACATTTGCCAACAGGGATTTAAGACAGTTTCGGAAACTGCAGATGTATATTCATGCAGAGAGAAATATAGAAACTCCGCTTAACGATCATGATCTTATAGCCGATATAAGAATCGGAAGTGACTTTGTATCAAATTATTACGAAGTGAGAATTCCGTTAAACCTTACGCCGTTAAACACAGGATTGAATCCCGACAGTAAAGAATATAATGATACCTTATGGATACAGCGAAACAACCTCGACCTTGACCTCCAAGTGCTCACGCAGCTTAAAAATTCAAGAAATTTATCGAGTTCTCCATTGAACGCATTGTATTCGCAATTACAATCTAACGGGCAAACCTACTCGGTAATGGGTAATCCCAACCTGGGCGAAATAACCGGTATATTGATGGGAGTAAAAAAGGTTAATGCCGGATCAGCGTGCGGTGAACTCTGGTTTAATGAATTGCGCCTTTCTTCTCTTGATGAAAAAGGCGGGTGGGCAGCTTTAGGCCGTATAGATGCAAATCTTGCAGACCTTGGAACAATTTCAGTTTCGGCAAACACACACAGCAATGGCTTTGGTACGTTGGAGCAACGGGTGGACGAAAGATATAAAGATTATTTTTTGCAGTTTGATGCAGCAACCAACCTGGAACTTGGAAAGCTTTTGCCCAAAAAAGCTGCTTTATCAATCCCATTTTATGCAAGCTTGTCAGAAGCAATAAGTACGCCTGAATACGATCCCTATGATCTTGATATTACTTTGAAACAAAAAATCAGGCAGGCGGCAAAAAACGAACGGGATTCCATAAGAAAAAATGCCGTAGATTTTACCTCTACCAAAACAGTAAGCTTTACAAATGTTCATAAGAACAGAACCAGTAATAAGAAGCCGAAACCCTGGGATATTGAAAATCTTGATCTCAGTTATTCTTATACAAAGACCGATGCACACAATCCCCTCATTGAATATAATAACGTAACTAAACAGCGAGCGGGCCTTGGATATAATTTCGCCACGCAACCTAAATTTATAACCCCTTTTAAGAAGCTCTTTAAAAAATCAAAAACACATTGGTTTGACCTGGTAAAGGATTTTAATTTCAATCCCATACCATCGCAGGTTAGCTTCAGAGCTGATGTATTCAGGCAGTTTGGCGTTATAAAACCAAGAAGCATAGGTGAAGATAAATATGTAATTCCCGAAACTTTTGATAAGTATTTTACCTTCGACAGAAATTATATTTTCAGATGGGATCTTACACATTCACTCAACATCGATTATACTGCTCTCAATAATGCCAGGATTGATGAACCCTTTGGCCGGCTGGATACGAAAGCTAAAAGAGATACTGTGAGAAGAAATTTCTTTGCGGGTGGACGCAATACCGACTTTACCCAAACAATTAATTTTTCTTATACAGTACCGCTCAATAAATTTCCTTTAACTGACTGGACGACCTTGACTTTGCGTTATACTACCAATTATCAATGGATTGGCGCTTCCAGGCTTGCAGTAAATCTTGGAAATTTTCTAGAGAACGGGCAGCAGGAAGAAGCCAATCTTCAACTTGATTTTACAAGGCTTTACAGCAAATCAAAATGGCTGAGAGCGATTGACCAGCCGAAACAGCCTTCACAAAATGACAATAAATCACCCGGTGATTCTTCAGGCAGAAAGAAAGTAGCCCCCAAACCCCCGGTAACACAGCCAAAAGGCCCTAATGCATTGCCCGAAGTAAACGGAATTGCCCGGGTATTTGGTAAATTACTCACCAGTGTAAAATCAATTAATGCGTCCGTCTCCCAAAATAGTCATACAAGGTTACCCGGCTATACCGACAGTACTCAATTTTTAGGGCAAAACTTCAGAAGTATGGCTCCCGGCTTTGATTTTATTATGGGAAAACAACCCGACACAAATTGGCTAAACAGGGCCGCCAGGAAGGGGCTTATTACAAAAGATTCCACATTTAACGATCTCTTTATTCAGACCTTTGATCAAAAAATCACCCTTACGGCCCAACTTGAGCCCATCCGTGATCTGACTATTGATGTAAATGTTGATAAATCTTTTACTAAAAATTTCTCGGAAACATTTAAAGATACTGTTGGCGATGGAAATCATTTTGGCCACTTAAGCCCTTATGTGCAGGGAGGGTTTAGCGTTAGTTATATAGCGTTTAGTACTTTATTTGAAAAATACGATCCCAACCAGGTCTCCGCTACCTTTTTAAAATTCCAGGATTATCGCCAGGTATTGTCAAAAAGGCTGGGTGCGATAAACACATATAATAAGCTGTCTGGTAGCCCAACTTCAAGCGATGGATATTCTTTGGGATATGGAAGATATGCAGTTGATGTGCTTGTTCCGGCATTTATTGCAGCCTACACAGGTGAGGATCCTACTAAAGTGGCATTGATAAAGGAGAATAATGCAAATGTAAAATCCAACCCTTTCAGCTCTATTTTGCCGAAGCCAAACTGGCGTATAAATTATAATGGATTAAGCAGGGTAAAAGGGCTTGATAAAATATTTACCAACTTTACATTAACGCATGCCTACAACGCAAGCCTTGGAATGAACAACTTTACTTCAGCATTATTTTACGAGGATGTTTCAAGGTATGGTTATCCTTCCTTTATTGATCCCAATTCCAATAATTATATTCCTTTCTTCCTGATTCCCAATATAACCATCCAGGAACAGTTTGCCCCTTTGATAGGTGTTGATATGACTTTCACCAACCAGCTCAGCCTTAAATTTGAGTACGTAAAACAGCGTCAGTTAAGTATGAGCCTTATTGATTACCAGCTTAGCGAAGTGAGATCCACGCAATATACTTTTGGCGGCGGATTCCGGAAACGTGGTTTAAAGCTTCCTTTTAAAGTACCTTTTACCAAAAAGGATAGTAAAAAGCTGGACAATGAAATCAATTTCCGGCTTGATTTTAAGGTAGCAGATAATGTAACTTCTAACAGTCGTCTCGACCAGAACAGCGCTTTTGCAACTAACGGGGCCAAAGAAATTACTATAAGCCCTACAATAGATTACTATATCAGCAACCGGATCAATGTAAAATTATACTTTGATCAGCGAAGAGTGAATCCTTATATTTCGTCGTCCCCTCCCACGATAGATACACGTGTGGGAGCGCAAATAAGAATTTCATTGTCGCAATAGTGTGCCGATGGACCCTGAGAACGGAAATAAATGCTCCCAGGGAGAGTTACCATGCAAACCAGAAGTGTAATGTCATTAAGGTAAGGCAAGTAATTTGAATATTCCGATGGCTATCGGATCAATATTCAATAATCAATGCTTATGCGCGGAAAAGTGGCTTAACTTAATAAGATTGCCCGAAGTGACGAATGAAACAATTCAACTTTACAACATGTTTCTCTTTTAACTTTTTGATTGTCATGGCGCCAAAAAAACCCGGGGGTAATCAGTCCCCGGGTTAAGTTATCAACAAGCATACAAAAAAACTATTTCACTTTTTTAAACATGATTATATAACCGCAAATATTTTTCTTTTTCAATTTATTTACCTGAAGAGGTTTTATTATATGATATTCGGTAAATTTAGGAATATAATTGTAACCTATAACATTACTTTCCACCCCTTCACCAAATTGCTTTTTATAAACTACCTGTTTTTCATTAAAATCAAACATACGCACTTCATACAATCTTGATGTGGGATCACCTATAAAGGCAAAAAAGTACCAACTTCCCTCTGTGAGTGGGACGATCACAGGCATTTCATATTCACTTTCCATCGTCATAGTTGCTTCCCTTACAACTACAAATCCTTGTTTAGCTAACCCTGATTTTAAACTGTCTGCTTCTCTTTTTAATGTGGAATCGAAGCATGAAACCTGCCTGATTACCTCCTGCCCAAAGACAGAAAACTGCAATACAAGCAGCATCAAAATCATTAAATGATTTCTAAGGAGATTTTTCATCGGGATACAGGAAATTGGATAAACAATATTACAAAAAATTGCTGTTAAATAAAACCTCTTTTACATTTTTTTAGATAAATGTCGCCAGAACTTTATTTTGAGCCAAATGTTCGCACCTATTAACGAAATGAATCATAATTTGTTGCCGGATCTAAGGATTACGATGGAGAAATATTCCATTTGCCTGGGCAATACAGGTAATTTCAAGTTCATTAATGCAAATATTGGGAGGAAGTGAGGCGCAATAAAAAATAGCATCTGCAATATCCTCCCCCGTAAGAGGTACGAAGCCTTCGTATACCTTAGCGGCTTTGCCCGCATCGCCCTTATACCTTACGATACCAAATTCAGTTTCTGCAGCGCCAGGCTTAATATTGGTTACTTTTATGTGATGCTGCAGGAGGTCAATACGCATTGAACGGCTAATAACATCAACGGCGGCTTTACTTACACAATAAACATTTCCTTTTTCATATACGTCATCTCCGGCGACTGACCCGAGATTAATAATGTGGCCACGATCTCTTGCAACCATAAACGGCAAGACGGCCTTACTTACATATAGCAATCCAGTTACATTCGTTTGAAGCATTGTTTCCCAATCAACCAGGGGTGCTTCATCAAAATAGTCCCTCCCCAGGGCCAGGCCCGCATTATTTATAAGAATGTCAACCGGCTGCCATTTGCCCGAAAAAGCCTCAATGCAATCAAAAACTTCCTTTTTATTCTGAACATCAAAAGGAGCACAAAGCACTTCAATTTCATATTGGCTTTCGAGTGCTTGTTTTAATTCCTGTAAACGATCCCTTCGTCTTCCGTTTATAATGATATCATCTCCTGATGCTGCAAATTTTTCTGCACATGCTTTTCCAATTCCCGAAGTAGCCCCGGTAATAAATACGATACGGTTCATGTATATAAATTTCTATTTTAAAAATTCAGCCTATAAAAAATTATGGGGCGATTCTCACAGTTGCCGGCTACCCTTCGGGGCCTCACCTTATAAGAACCACTGTCCCTTTTGAAAATACTGTTTTGTTTTTATAATCAACTCCTTCGGCAATCCATACATATACATCAGGATTCTGTGGCCTGCCATTGAATTTGCCGTCCCAGCCAACCTTTGGCCGGCTTGTTGAAAATACCATTTGGCCGAAACGATTGAAAATTTGAAAATAATTAATGGATTTCATACCTAAGGGCACTGGCCTGAAAACATCGTTTAAATTATCTCCATTGGGAGTAAATGCATTGGGCGTATATAAGCCAGCCTCTACATCATATACTATTATATTAATTGTATCGGTTCCACTGCAACCAGCCGCATCGGTAGTTCTCAAAACGTATTGCTGGTTATCATTTAATATAGCAACCGGGTTTGCAATATTTGGATTGTTTAATCCCGTAGCAGGCGACCATAAATAAAACTGGCCACCGGTTCCGTGTAGTTGTAATGGCTGTTTAATAACCACAATGGTATCCTGGCCTGCATTTGCGATTATCCTGGGCGCTACCTTTACAAGAATAGCATCATTGACCGGTTTCGGACAACCCTTATTATCGGTAACGGTCACAACGTATTGTATATTTTGATCGGGGGCAGATACCGGATCAGGGATATTCGCATCAGATAAGTATGTGTCCGGGCTCCATAAGTACTTGCTTCCGCCGGAAGCATGCAAGGGTACAGACGAGCCAAAACACAAAGTAGTATCATTCCCCGCATAAGCTTTAGGATAGGGCACTACAGTTATTTTGATATCGTCACCCGACTGGCATTTTCCTATAGTACCTGTTACATGATAGGTAGTGCTGGCAAGCGGTGTAGCGAATGGAGATTTTATAGTTGCGTCGTCAAGTGTCGATGCCGGTGACCATGAGTAATGTAAGCCATCACTTATTGTATTTAGTTTTACCACATCGGCCCGGCAAATGGTAGTATCGTTACCGGTGTGAACGATTACAAATTGCTTAACATCAACAAAAACCGAATCCTTATTTACACATTTATATTCATCGGTAACCTGAACATGGTACATAGTAGGAACATCCGGACTTACCAGTGGGGTTGCAATATTTTGATTATTTATGATATAGTTCGGGGTCCAGAAAAACCTGGAGGCACCCGCTGCAGATGCGGATAATTTCAAAGTATCGATATTACAGATAAGCGTATCGTTGGTTACAGTTAACACGGGTAATTTTCTCAGAGTCACTAATACCGTGTCTTCTCTTCGTTTAGTGCACCCGGTTATACCAACCGAAACAACATAATTGGTAGTAGAGGCAGGTTTGGCAACAGGATTCGGAATAGCAGGATTACTTAATCCCGTTGAAGGCCTCCACAAATAATCATCACCCCCGGATGCATTCAGCATTACCCCGGAAGAACCTATGCAAAAGGACGTATCCGGACCCGCAGAAGGAACTGCCAGTTTTTTAACTGCAATGGTGGTATTCGCCGAAGCCGTGCAATTTTTACCCCACCGTGTGAGTAATGTATAAGTTGTGGAAACAGCTGGCGAAGCCCTGGTGCTTTGTGTTGTATCGGATGTTAATGTTGCTGCGGGGCTCCATAGATATTTTACCGGGCTGTAGTTATTTAACGCGGAAAGGGTAACCGAATCCGCTTCACAAATACTGGAAGGTGTGGAAGTTGCTGATGCCGTAAGATTTGTTTTTGGATTCACATTTACAGTGTCTGTTCCCAGGCAACCACCCGCATCTAATTTCACAACATATCTTGTGATTGCAGATGGAAATACAAAAGGATCTGCAGTATTGGCATTTAATATCTTTATATTGGGAGTCCAGCTAAAGTTGCCGGCAACATTTGCAGTAGCATGTAATTGTATGGTATCTTTTCCGCAATAGGTCGTGTCTTTAAACAGGCCGGTGACCACAGGAGCGGTAATAATCGTGACAGGAACCTTAAGGGTATCGGTACAACCCTTATCGTCACTGACTATAAAGGTTACCAACGGCTTCCCGGAATTGGCAAACGTATAAACAGGCCCTGTGGCGTGCGATGTATCGGCAAGTGTAAATGGATCTCCGAAATCCCAGCTCCAGGAATTTACAATTCCATACTTTGATTTAGTAGTATCGATAAATTGTATGGGTGTATTGATACATTGCCCCGTCCATCTGAATCCCGGGAAAAAGCCCGGATAAACTTTTATGATTTGCGAAGCGGAATCTCCGCATGGCTGGTTCCTGTTTATAACAAGCTTATAAACATATACGCCCGTATCGGGATATATAAACGTTGGGCTTTGAAGGTTGGAAGTATCGTTAGTGAGCGACTGCACACCAAAGTCCCAAAAATAGGTCTGGTTTTCCGGTGAATTATTGTCATTGGCAAAACTCACACTAAAACCATCGCAGCTAGTTGGCCGCGGGAAAAGCGTAGCACCCGGCAGGTCGCATTCACCAATTTTGACGATAAAATCTTTTCTGTGCTCTGCAATAAAGACGCCGTTTTTATAAGACTGCACACATACACAAACAACGTATTTACCGGCATCAGGGGCAATTCCTGAAATAATCCCGGTTTTTGTGTCAATATTTACAAAACGCCCCAGCGGCCTTCCTGCTGAATATTTATTGTCGTAAATAACAGAAGTATAAGGTGGTGGCGCAGGGTTTATGTTGCCGGCATTCAATGCCTTACCTCCGTCATACGCGTTGCAAAATGAATAAACCAATGAATCACCATCAGGGTCCTTTGCGCTGAAATCAAGGGTAAAGTTTCTTGACCTGCATGTCAGGCTCACATTTGTAGAAAACTGGGGGCTGCTATCTATGGAAGCCGGAATAAAGCATGTGTAAGTTGAGCCTGCGCCGCCGGAAGTGCTGTTGGCAACATTATCCAGCGGGCTCACCCTGCAACAGGTTTGATAGGTGGCAGTAAAACCATTTGGATTATCGGGCAGATCGATCAGCAATTCATAAATTCCGACATGATAACTTATCGGGTCGGCATTTACAACGCATGGAGGAAACGGATTTACCGGCACGTCATCCTCCCTGGTTTTTTTAACATCTGAATATGCGCCCGACGAGCCCGGATATTCTTTTAGCCCATCAAAAATACCTATATAAACATCGTCGGGCATTAGCGCACCTCCACTTAGCTGATCCCTGAATAGCTTGAGCGTAATTTTATAATGTTTGAAACCAGGGTTGGAACCAGGTCCAAGGTATTCATACACCATTTCTCCCCCAACAATATGCGAAGCAAAAAGAGGTGGCGTACATCCAAGAAAAATTATTAAGTAAACAAACTTTTTCATTCAGAGACGAATAGCACTTTTCGATGATATGGCCACTAAATTAAGAAAAAATTAGCGCACGGAAAGAGAGATGCTTTTTAAAGACGGCATTTTTAAATCGTCGCGCGTTGACGAAAACGCCAACCGCACGGGCGCGCGATGTGACACATAAAATAGCCAAAGATAATAACACGAATTTTATACACGAATTGCACGAATCACTTTGGGGTTTTCACTTAATTCGTGCAATTCGTGCCCGAAATTCGTGTTTCGTTTTGGGTTCTTTTATTCCTGATATAGCACTAATTAATCTTAATCCAGTATTAATTCTTCCGGTGAAGAAATTATAGTGAGCGTGTCAGTCATTTTATTATAGAGGAAATTTTGATCTTCCATTGCCCTGAGGTGCAGAATGAGATGATCGTAAAAACCGGATGTATTGAGAATAATTATTTTTTTATCGTGAATGTTCAATTGGTTCCAGGTAAGCATTTCAAATAATTCGTCCATAGTTCCAAAACCGCCGGCAAGAATAAGAGCAGCATCACATTTTTCATAAAGCATCCGCTTGCGGCTATGCATGTCCTCGACCTTGTGCAGTTCTGTAATGCCTGAATGCTGATGCTCCCATTCCGTTAATATTTTTGGAATTATACCAATTACCTTTCCGCTTTTTTCCATTACTGCGTTTGCTACTGTGCCCATTATGCCTTTATCGCTTCCACCATAAATAAGCGTGATATTTTTTTGCGCCAGTATATGACCTAATTGCTTTGCATGCTCACAAAATAATGGATTGTTACCTGGTTTTGATCCGCAAAAAACCGCAAGGGATTTAATTGCCATATTTTTATTTATCTTGAATAAAATTCAAATTAAAAATATTGAAATCCTAATTTTCGATTTTAATTTGTTTTACTAATCCATATTTATGTCTCCTGTTGTTTTGCTTACTTTTATCGCCGGGTATTTTTTAATGCTCATTTTTATCTCCTATTTCACTTCCAGGAAATCATCTGATAATTCTACTTTTTTTATAGCCAACCGGTCATCGAAGTGGTATCTCGTTGCATTTGGAATGATAGGCACAGCCTTGAGTGGGGTTACATTTATTTCTGTTCCGGGCGAAGTGGGGAATCCTGGCTCCCAGTTCAGGTATTTTCAATTTGTATTAGGCAATGCCGTTGGCTATTTTGTGGTAGCCGGCGTGTTACTTCCCATGTATTATAAAATGCACCTCACTTCTATTTATGAAGTAATTGAGCGCACCCTCGGAAAAGTTAGCCACAAAACTGCCGCAGCTATTTTTTTATTATCAAGAACCATAGGCTCTTCTTTCAGGCTATACCTCGTAGCAATAGTCTTACAACGTTTCATCTTTGATTCTATGGGTGTTCCCTTCTGGCTCACGATTGTTATATGCCTCCTCCTTATCTGGGGTTATACATTCAGGGGCGGATTGAAAACAATCATCATCACAGATAGCCTTCAAACAGTTTTTTTAGTAACCTCTGTTTTTCTATCAATTTATTTTATTTGCAACAGCCTTCATTTGAATATCGGGCAGGCTTTTGAAACTATTAAGAAGAGCAGCTATTCTAAAATTTTTTTTACGGATCACTTTGTTACCAATAAATTTCATTTCACCAAGCAATTCCTGGGAGGCTTGTTTGTAACCATAGGAATGTTTGGGCTCGACCAGGACCTGATGCAAAAAAACCTCAGTTGCAAAAATCTGAAAGATGCTCAAAAGAATATGCTCACGTTCACATGTATATTTGTAATCATCAACCTGTTTTTTTTAAGCGTGGGGGCCTTGCTTTATATTTATGCAAATAAGAATGGGATCGCTGTTCCCCTTGACGCTATAACACACAAGCCAAGAACTGATTATTTATTTCCTGAAATTGCATTGAATCATTTCAAAGGCGTGCCGGCAGTTGTTTTTATGCTGGGGCTTACTGCCGCTACCTTTGCCACCACAGACTCCGGGCTTACAGCTTTAACAACTTCCTTCTGTATTGATTTTTTAAATTTCGACAAAAGAAAAAATGAAAATGCCCGGCAAATGGTGAGAACCAGAACTTATGTTCATGTATTTTTTTCACTGTTGATTTTGATTGTAATTTTATTATTTAATGCACTGAACGATGCCTCGGTAGTAAGCGCCATATTTAAAGTGGCCACATTTACCTACGGGCCGCTTATTGGATTGTATGGATTTTCACTGTATGCAAAAAAGAGGAAGGTGCTTGACAGGGCGACTCCTTTCATTTGCATTTTAGCTCCTCTTGCCTGCTTTTATATCGACAGGTATTCTGCTAAATTATTCGGAGGATATGTATTTGCTGAAGAACTTATTATTGTAAATGGCTTGCTTACTTTCATAGGACTGTTGCTGGTTTCTAAAAAGAAAACACCAGGAGAAATAAAATTAGCCAATGATGGAAATAATACATCCCAAAGCTGAAAAATATGCAGCCCGGTTTTCAAGCCCCTCAGATGCGCTGCTGCAGGAAATAGAAAAATTTACTCTGGAAAATCATACTCATCCACACATGCTCAGCGGGCCCGTACAGGGAAAGTTCCTTGAATTGATCAGCTGTATGATAAAACCAAAAAAGATTTTAGAAATAGGCACATTTACAGGCTACAGTGCTTTGTGTCTTGCAAAGGGCCTTGCACCGGAAGGCGAATTACATACAATTGAAATAAGCAGGGAAGATGCCGGGATCTCACGCCGGTATTTTAGCAAATCATTACAATCTAAACAGATAATTTTACACGAAGGCAATGCATTGGATGTTATTCCCGCATTGGAAGATATATGGGACCTGGTGTTTATTGATGCAGATAAAGTGAACTATATTAATTATTACGAGCTAACTTTGCCCCGTTTAAAGAAGGGCGGATTTATACTGGCGGATAACGTTCTGTTTCATGGCGGGGTGCTTGAAGAAAATATAACCGGCAAAAGCGCCAAAGCGATCCAGGCATTTAATGAACATATTTCGGGAGATGCAAGGATTCAGCATGTAATGGTGACCGTTAGAGATGGAATAATGCTGATTCAGAAAAAATAAATTATTTCCTTTCATATAATTTATAAACGAGCCCATTATAATTTTCTATGAAAAAAATTGTCTTCCTGTTAATTACTTCCATTACTTTTTCGCAAACACTTTGTGCCCAATATGTAACTGTTGATCAATACGTGGCACAATATAAAGATATTGCAGTGAGGGAAATGAAGCGCATGGGTGTTCCGGCTGCCATATCACTTGCACAGGGAATTTTAGAAACTGAAAACGGCAACAGCGACCTGCTAAAAAAATCAAACAACCACTTCGGCATTAAATGTAAAAGCACGTGGACGGCAGGGAGTGTCAGCCACGATGATGACGCCCCCGGGGAATGTTTCCGGATGTATAAAGATGCTCTTGACTCCTACCGTGATCATTCTAATTTCCTGAGAGGAAATGACCGGTACGCTTTTTTGTTTAAGCTGGATCCCCGTGATTACAAAGCATGGGCTTACGGGCTGCGTAAAGCGGGCTACGCAACCAATCCCAACTATCCCGCAATCCTTATAAAAAATATTGAAGACAATAATTTAGAGCAATATACTTTGGAAGCAGTGAATGAAATTCCTGTTTTCGATGCATCGAAATATTCTGATGATACTGAAGACAAAGATATAAGCGATGTGCTCAAATCTTCCCAAAAAAATAATATGGAACCTGGCGGCACAGATCTTCCTGAACCAGCCAAACTTACTATCAATGGGAGCAGGGCTTTATTTGTTCCCAAGGGAACTTCATTACTGGCAATAGCCTCGCAAAATAATATCAATCTTTCACGTCTTCTTGAAATAAATGATCTTGAAAAAGATGGTTTGCTTGAGAGAGACCAGTTTATTTTTCTCGAAAAAAAACAAACCCGGGGAGACCGGGATTTCTATATTGCAGAGCAGGGCGAAACCATGTATGACATTGCACAAAAAAACGGCATACTATTACAAAGTCTTTGTGATTATAATAAAATCACCGCTGCTGAAACCATTTATCCGGGCACAAAAATTTTACTCCGGCCCGCAACCGGCAACCCATCGTCAACCCCTGCCAATGTAAGCACTCAACTATATGTGAATAATCAGTCACGGTCGGGCGATTCAAGAACCCATGAAGTTCAACCGAAAGAAAGCCTGTATGCCATTTCCAAAAAATATGAAGTAACCGTGACCCAGTTGAAAGAATGGAATAATTTAAAAAGCGATAGTTTAAAAACCGGTCAGTTCCTTATCATCTCAAAATAATTTATGTCTTCTATCAAAGTGCATGACAAGGAATTCATCTCTTATATATCTTCAGGTGAAATTGAGGAACAGGTTTCAAGAGTGGCGGCAGAAATTAACAGGGATTATGAAGGAAAAAAACCTTTGTTTATTGCCATACTTAATGGGGCTTTCATTTTTGCTGCCGATCTTTTTAAATATATTACCCTTGAAGCCGAAATATGTTTTATCAAACTGGCATCTTATAAAGGTGTGAAGTCTACAGGGAAAGTGATCACAGCTATCGGGCTGGATGTGGATCTTTATGGCAGGGAGGTTATCATTGTCGAAGATATTGTCGATACCGGCAAAACCCTCTCTCAATTTTTGCCACAGCTTGAACATCATCACCCTGCCTCGCTAAAAATCGCTTCACTTCTTCACAAGCCTGATGCAATGATACACCCGATAAAAATTGATTATTTAGGATTTACAATTCCCGATAAATTTGTTATTGGTTATGGCCTGGATTACGATGGCCTGGGAAGAAATATCAAAGAAATTTACCAATTGGTGTAAAGCCGGGTCACACAACATTTTCATAAGAGTTTGCGTCTTTTGAGAAGAAGACAATATCTTACAAAATAAACCAACGATTGCTAAAGCTAATTTCCACCATTTTCTTTCTATCCCTGGTTTTCCACACCACTGCACAATATTACATCAGGGGTGATATAAAAGATGAAAAAAATCAACCAATACAAAATGTAAAAATTTACATGCCAGACAGCCATTCAATTTATTACAGTGGTGGTACGGGCGGGTTTGGTATTCCAAGTTCACATTCATATGACTCACTGATATTGAGCGCGGATGGTTTTGAAACCAGGCTGCTCAAAATTAAAACTGATGTTTACCAGGAGATAATGCTAAAGGCGCTACCCACTTCGGTAAGTATTCAAAAGCAAAAACTTGTTTCAATCACGCTGGGGAGTGAAGGTCATATTTATCCTACAGCTTATTACAACAATGAAACCTATAGTAATCTTATAGAGAACGATTTTATAAAAGCAGGCAGCAACCGTAGTACTGGTTTTGCCATGCGCATTGATAAAGCATCTTACAGCAACGTCCGCAGGTTTATTAACCAGGAAAGCAAGGTGCCGCCTGATGCTGTGAGAATTGATGAAATGCTCAATTATTTCAATTTTAATTATAATGAGCCGTCACTCAAAAACATTTTCAGGATAGAATCGCAGGTAACAGATTGCCCGTGGAATAAAAGCCACCGCCTGTTATTTGTTAATCTTTCGGGTAAGAAACTTAACCTCGATAAAGTGCCCCCCTCCAATTTTGTTTTTTTGATCGATGTTTCAGGGAGCATGGATCTTCCTAACAGGCTTCCTTTGTTAAAAGAAGCTTTCCAGTTACTGGTGAAAAATCTGCGGGAAAAGGATACCGTTTCAATTGTTGTATATGGCGGTACGGTAGCCACCTGGCTGCAACCAACCGGCGGGGCAGAAAAACAAAAGATTATCAAGGCCATAGAAGAGCTCACTGCAGCCGGCGACACCCCGGGAGAGGCAGCCATAAGGTCGGCTTATAAACTTGCAGAAAGTACTTTTATAAAAGGAGGCAATAACCGCATTATACTTGCTACAGACGGTGATTTTAATATAGGCCAGACCAATGAAAAAGATTTGGAAGAGTTAATTGCGAAAGAAAGACAGACAGGGGTTTATCTTACCTGCCTGGGTGTAGGAATGGGAAATTATAAAGACTCAAAAATTGAAGCGCTGGCCAAAAAAGGAAATGGAAACTTTGCATACCTTGATGACATACGTGAGGCTGAAAAGGTATTGGTAACAGAGTTTACCCAAACGTTGTATTCTATTGCGAACGATGTTTACGTTTCAGTACAGTTTAATCCTGATTTGATAAAGGAATACCGGCTGATTGGATACGACAACAAAAGAAATGTACTTGCAGAAAAAGGAACCGAACTTGAAGGAGGAGAAATTGGCGCACGTACCGGAAATACGGCAATTTTTGAAATAGTTCCCGCAACGGCAGACACATTGCAATCTTTACACCTCAGTGTGGCCAATCTTACATTGCATTTCAGGTTGCCTGAAGATACTACCGGGCAGATCATGAAATATGATTGCCGGCAAAATTATACTGCTTTCGATAGTGTATCGAAAGATCTGCAGTTTGCATCTGCAGTAACTATGTTTGGTCTAAAATTGAGAGAGTCCCAATATTTTCCAAATACCGATTGGGATGTAATAAAAAATATCGCTGCATCAGCATCAACACCCGGCGATTATCTACAAAATGAATTTGTTGGCCTCATAGATAAGTGCAAAGTTATTTATTATGAGAAGAAAAAGAAAAGGAAGAGAAAATGAGTGTATTGTGGTGCCTGCATTTTATGATGGGAGGCTACTTCCCGGAAAACCCCGGCACGGATGAATTTCATAAATAAATATCCCTTCTTTTACACCAGGGTCATCGTCCATAATTATTTTTACTTCATCCCCATTCTTATTAAAAATTCCAATACCACATAAATCACTGCCATCAGCCACGGGACAAACTATTGGCATAACTCCGCTACCAAGAAGTGCAAAATTTCTTCGCCCATGTTCCCAGGTAATTTTTTCCGCGCCTGCCATGTGCCGGTTGGGGCCATTTTTTAAGAGAAGGATACAATAATTTTTGGTTTTTGAAATCCTCTCACTCATAAAATCATCGGTAATCGTTCCGTATTTTCGATCATATCGTTTTGTTTACAAATTAAAATCTTTTGGATGTGTGGAATATCCGTTTTTATTTGCCAGAGGGTCGCCTTTTTCAAATTTAAAATGTTTTTTCCTATCCTTAACTCTCAACGCTGCTGCCGGCCGGTAAAACCCATATATTTCTATTTTTTTAATAAATATTCCAGATTTTGCGAACCATGTGAAAAAAATTTTGTTTAGACTTTATACTTTAATCATTAAACAAAAATTATTATTATGCGCAAAAAGTCATTAATTTTTCAATCAGCAGGGACCTGGTTCCTTGCCGGGCTCACGTTCTTGTTAATCATTTCTTCATGTAAGAAAGATGATGATAACAAAACCCCCGCTTCAAACACCATTACAGATGTGGTTTCTTCAAACAGTGATTTCACCATCCTGAAAGCAGCAGTAGTAAAAGCCGGGTTGGCAACTACACTTAGCGGAGCAGGTCCATTTACGGTATTTGCACCCAATGATGCTGCCTTCACAGCAACTGGTATCACGATGAACGCTGTTAACAACCTTATGTAACAAGAAACAGTACTGGCGTATTTATCAATGGCATTTCGGTCGTAAAAGCAGATGTTCAAGCCAGTAACGGAATAATTCACGTTATAGGCAGGGTATTATTGCCACCGGCCGGTAATATTGTGGAAGTTGCACAAAGTGATACAACATTTTCTTATTTGGTTGCCGCTGTATTACGGGCGAGCCAGGGCAGCACCAATGTAGCCCAGGTGCTAAGCGGCGCGGGCCCGTTTACTGTATTTACCTACTAATAATGCTTTCAGGGCTGCAGGTTTTGCGACAATTAATGACATCAATGCCGCAGACCCGAATACGTTGACCGGGATCCTTACCTATCATGTAATAGCGGGAAGGGTTTTTTCTTCTGACCTGGCTGATGGAGCTCAACCCGCTACATTAAATGGAGGTAAAGTAACCATTGGATTAACAACAGGAGCTACCGTAAAAGGCAATAGCAATGCTTCGCCTTCCAACATTATCATTACCAATATCGTGGCTACAAACGGAGTAATCCATGTAATTGATAAGGTATTGCTCCCGTAAAAAGGATATATAAATTTAAGCCGGATATCATTCATGTATGGTATCCGGTTGTTTTTCCGGTGATCGGAGATCAGAAATCGCCGGCGCTCAGGACATATGGTTGGTCTGGTCTCCGACCAACGGGATTAAGAAACTATTTCACCCATATTGTTTTACTATTATTATCCAAAGTTATCAATTGATTAGTGATTCCTGATTTTAGAAAATAGCTTTGAAAAACCGGATTAGGTAAAGTGTGATATAGAAAAGAAAGAGTGTCTCCTGATTGGGTCCATGTGTAATTAAGAATTTGACCGGGGGCGCCAGCGAGAATAACTAGATTTGGGGCACGATACCAAACACAAGAATCAGTACCTGTATTAAAACTACTTGCAGTGCCGTCAGCATTTATAGTAAATTTATTTTTCATAATACATGGCAGTTGCATCGTATCAAAGCTGACACTCCCTACACCCCCTGCCCAGTTAAATGTTTCGAAGTAGATTGCTTTCCATGTACCAGTTATGTCAATTCCATTTACTAAATGAGTTTTATCTCTGTCTTTTTTACAGCTAATAAAACCAATATTCAGACATATAAAAGCAGCTACTAACAATTTTTTCATAATATTTTATTAGCATAAATTGTCTGTAATATACGCCAGATTTATTAAAAAGTCGAAGAAGGCCCAGCCTTAGTTTCCAGAAAAATGTGTAAGCCTTGCAAAACAATCAATACCCGCATAATAAAAAAATTTCTGTTTATCGTGAGACCCGGACGGTGGCACTCACGATTGTGTGAGTTGGCTTCACGAAAGGCTAAGGAACACAGGACGAAAATAAAAAATAAGTTTATCTACTTCCGGAATGGGAGAAGTATGGTTGGTGCCCCCGAGTGGTCTCAACCAACGGCGTTAAGAAGCCGCAATCTTAGTTTCCGGAAAAATGTGTAGTTAGGCAAATCTATCAACTAAACGTTTCTCTTATTTTTTCCCAGAAGGTCTTATCGTTTTTATCAGGCTTCGGCTTGAAATTTTCACTCTGCTGCATTTGCTCAAGCGTTTCTTTTTCATCGCCGGAAACATGTTGGGGTGTCCACACATTTACGTGAATGAGCTGATCGCCTTTTTCATGGGAGTTGATTGATGGAAAGCCTTTGCCCTTAAGCCGGAATATTTTGCCGCTTTGGGTACCTGGCGGAATTTTAATTTTTGCCCTTCCGTCAATTGTTGGCACTTCAGACTGTGTACCAAAAACTGCATCAGGAAATGAAATATATAGATCGAAGGCAACATTTAACCCTTCCCTATGCAACTGGGGGTTCGCTTCTTCTTCAATTAAAATAATAAGGTCGCCGGGCCCACCTCTGCGCTCTCCCATATTACCTTTTCCACTCATGCTTAATTGCATTCCTTCCTGCACACCTGAGGGAATTTCGAGGGTAACAGTTTCTTCACCATATACCCTGCCTTCACCTTTGCACGAAGTACACTTGCTGGTAATTATGGAGCCTTCTCCGTTACAGGTGGGACAGGTATTTACCGTTTGCATTTGCCCAAGAAATGTATTTTGAACCCTTCGTACCTGGCCGTTTCCGCCACATGTACTGCAGGTTTGCATACTGTTTTTATCTTTGGCTCCCGAGCCTCCGCATGTATTGCAGGCAATATATTTTTTTACTTTTATGGTTTTTGTAGCGCCCCTGGCAATCTCCTCATAATTTACTTTGATCTTTACCCGGAGGTTGCTGCCTCTTGTTCCCCTGTTTCTCGAAGAACGGCCACCGCTTCTGCCACCGCTGAAAAAGCTTCCGAATACATCATCGCCAAAAATATCACCAAACTGGCTGAAAATGTCTTCCATATTCATGTTGTTGCCCGAGAACCCGCCGCCACGGCCTGATGCAAAAGCGCTATGCCCATATCTGTCATATTGCGCCCGCTTGTCCGGATCACTAAGCACTTCATAAGCTTCAGCTGCTTCTTTAAATTTTTCTTCGGCAGTATGATCGCCGGGATTCCTATCGGGGTGGTGCTGCATCGCAACTTTACGATAAGCCTTCTTTATTTCATCTGCAGTAACAGACTTGCCTATACCCAAAATTTCGTAATAATCTCTTTTTGAAGCCATTGAACTTACCATACAATTTTATTGTGATCTGCGTAAAAAAAGAAAAACATCCGCCGTTCGCAGATACGGCTTATGCGAAAAATATAACCAGGTTTTTATTTACCAACCACTACTTTGGCAAATCTTATCAACTTATCATTGAGATAATATCCTTTTTCAACCTCGTCTACCACTTTGCCCTTAAGCTTTTTATCCTCAACCGGAATTTCAGTAATCGCCTCATGCTTTTCAACATCAAAATCGGTGTTGAGGCTTTCCATAGCTTTAAGACCTTGCGCCTGTAAAGTCTTACGAAGTTTATTAAAAACAAGCTGAACCCCTTCTTTAACCTGGCCTGGATCATTGGTTTCCTGCATTTGCCTTTCTGCACGGTCACTATCATCCAAAACCTGTAACAATGAACTGATCACTTCTTTACCCGCAGTTTGTATCAATTCAAGGCGTTCTTTTGAAGACCGTCTCCGGTAATTGTCAAATTCAGCAGCCAAACGTAAATATTTATCTTTCTGCTCTTCGAGGTCGGTTTTCAGCTTTGCAACTTCATCTTCTGCTGCAGCAGGTTCTGCTAGATCGTCCTGCACTTCTTCCGGGTTACCATTTTGGACAAGGGATTCATCTACAGGAAAATCTTCGGCTTTTATAGAGTCCTCTGCATTAAAACCTGTAATGTCTTTTTTATTTTTTTCCATATTTTAAAATTGGCTGCAAAGGTAGCATTGTCAAACTTTTTGCCAATAACGAATATTAGACAAAATGACACAGAAATGAACCGAATAATTTAAAAAATGTTAAAATCATCTGAAAGATGTATCTGCCTTACAGGTTCCGGCCTCTGATACGTAACAACAGAGAAAGTTGGGGCAAGTTTACAGCCGGGGAGAATTGATTCACTTAAATCGTCTTCAATATAAAACCCGCCCAATTTTAAAAGGCATTCTATTTTCAAAAATAGTTTTCTTTAAAATTGATTAATTTTAGTAACATAATTTTTCATGGCAACATACGGGAAAATATTATTATTTGCTATGCCGGTTTTTTTGACATTAGTACTTTTAGAAAAATGGTACGGATGGTACAAAGGCAGGGATACGGTAAGACAAATGGATATGATCTCAAGCCTGAGTTCCGGCATTACCAATGTAACCAAGGATGTTCTCGGGCTTAGTTTGGTGATCATCAGTTATGAATGGCTGGCCGATAAAATCGCCATTATTCATGTAAAACCGGGGGTTTGGGTTTATATTGTTGCGTTCATCGCCCTGGACTTTGCCGGCTATTGGGTGCACCGCATTTCACATCATTACAATCTTTTCTGGAACAATCATATTATACATCACAGCAGTGAGGAATTTAACCTTGCCTGCGCTTTAAGACAAAGTATTTCTTCGATCATAAAAATATTCGCAATCTTCCTGTTGCCGGCCGCCCTGCTTGGAGTACCGGCCAATGTAATTGCCATTGTAGCGCCTATTCAATTGTTTGCCCAATTCTGGTATCATACGCAGCACATCAATAAAATGGGCTGGCTCGAAAAAATTATTGTAACACCGTCGCATCATCGTGTTCACCATGCAATCAACCCTGTATATATTGATAAAAATTTTTCCCAGATCTTTATAATATGGGATAAGCTTTTTGGAACTTTCCAGGAAGAACTGCCAGATGTTGTTCCGGTGTACGGAATTACCCGGCCCGTAAGAACATGGAACCCCGTTAAAATAAATTTTCTGCATTTATGGCTGCTGATAAAAGATGCATGGCATACCGAAAAGTGGAGAGATAAATTAAGAATATGGCTGATGCCGACCGGATGGCGCCCTGTTGATGTTGCTCAAAAATTTCCGGTTTACAAAATTGAGGATGTCTATAATTTTGAAAAATATTCGACTAAATATTCGGCTGCATTGCTCACCTGGTCATGGGTACAGCTGGCCGCGCTGCTTATAACCATTTCTTATCTTTTTGCAAATATTGCTGCAATAGGAACTCCGGGTATTTTCGTATATGGATTTTTTATTTTCCTAACCGTATATGCCTATAGCGAGCTTATGGATCGCAATCGCTATGCGTTGTTTTGGGAAGCGGTCAAAAATATTTTTGGCTGCGCCGTCATTTATAAAACAGGTGACTGGTTTGGCGCTTCTGTTTTTTTCCCTGGGATTAATTATTCAATCATAGCCTGGTTCATAATTTCCACTTTTGTAACCGCATGGTTCGTATTTATTGAATTCAGATCTGAAAAAAAGCTTTTGATATCAATGAAATAATTTTGGTGGATTTCAAATTGCCATCGTTTGGAGGACACAACCCCGGGTGACTCGTCGTGGGAGTAGGCCTCCAGCTCCCACAATTAGCCGGATTATGCCAAAGTTTGAAATCTGCCTGGTAATTTCTATAGCTGCGGTGGCCTTATTTCAGCATTAATTGTTCTCCAGATTTTTAAGGGGTTCCCATCTTTTAATTCATCGGGTAATAATTCATCAGGCCAGTTTTGAAATGCAAGCGGGCGCACAAAACGTTTGATGCCATCTGCGCCAACTGATGTAAACCTGCTATCGGTAGTGGCCGGAAATGGCCCGCCATGCTGCATACTGAGACACACTTCAACACCTGTGGGAACTCCATTATAAATTAATCTGCCACAAATTTCTTTTATTGCATCAACAAGAGATTCATGTTGATTCATGTCATCAACCGTTGCCATTAAGGTTGCGGTAAGCTGGCCTTCCAATGCTTTGGCAACTGCTAAAAGCTCATCGTTGTTTTTGCATTGGATGATAAGTGAATACGGCCCAAAAACTTCTTCATGCAATAATGAATTTTCTAAGAAAATTTGTGCTGAAACAGTTGCAATCGTTGGTAAGCCTTCATTCCCTTTGGCAATAATGCCGGATTCGGCTACTTCCTTAACACCATTTTGTTCCAAAGCCTTCTGTCTTTTTTCATTGAAAGCTTTTGTTATACCCGGATGTAACATCGGGCCGGGAGAGATCTCTTTAATTTTTTGCGCCAGCGTTGCTATAAATTTGTTTAGCTCATCGCTTTCAAGGGCAATTATTAACCCAGGCTTTGTACAAAACTGTCCGACGCCGAGGGTAACTGAAACTGCATACATACCGGCAATTTCATCGTGATCAGTTTTCAATTTACCCGGTAATAAAAAAACAGGATTTACACTTCCCATTTCTGCAAAAACAGGAATAGGCGCTTTGCGTTGATTGCCCCAATCGTACAATTGTTTGCCACCTGCAAACGAACCTGTAAACCCGACTGCTTTGGTTTCCGGATGTAACACCAGTTGCTTTCCTGTTTCAATACCTGCGCCGTGAAGATGGGTAAATATTCCTTTTGGCATGTTACATTTTTCCGCGGCTTTCATGATTAAGTCGGCAACCAATTGGGAGGTATTTGAATGAGCAGGATGTGCTTTTACAACCACAGCGCATCCCGCAGCAAATGCACAGGCCGTATCGCCGCCGGCGGTTGAATACGCAAAAGGAAAATTGCTGGAGCCAAAGACAACAACGGGACCAATAGGTATCATCATCTTCCTGATGCCCGGCTTTGGAGGATTTCTTTTTTGATCTTCCGTATCAATACTTACCTGCATCCAATCACCCTTTTCGCAGGCCTCCGCATAGCTGTTTAATTGAAAAACAGTCCTTGCTTTTTCTGATTGCAAACGCCCTGCAGGTAAATGTGTTTCTTCCATTGCTGTTGAGATCAATAGTTCATCAGCATTTTCTAAATCGTGCGCAATAGCTTTCATAAAATCTGCACGTTGTTTTAAAGAAAATTTCCGGTATGCCTGCGAAGCCTCTCCCGCAATTTGCATGGCTTCATCAATCTCAACCGGTGTAGCATCATTAAATTTATGTAGCATATAATTTTTTTAAATATTTATATCAAAAACTGTGCATCAGAATATAAAAATAGGATTATGTATTAATATACCATTACACGAATTAATGCGAACCTGCCCTGACGGCAGGCAGGTTACACGAATTGATAAAAACTGCAGGCAATTGCGCAATCCGGTTACTATCATATCATGTATAAAATTCCCTTTTAACAAAAACACCCGTATGGTTAAAAATTTTTCCAAATAAGATGTTAAAGATAGTTATAACGGATCCCTGCCTTTTATCTTTTTTACCTTTTCTGGCGTCTAATAAAGTGAAAATAATAAAAATAAATTTTATGAAAACGCTATTAATAATGTTGTTGGCAGTGACAATATCCGTAGGAGCCTCTGCACAACACAGGGTTTATTACCCTTCGTATCATCCACGGGTTTACATCTCTCCATACAGTTATGGGCTGGGATTCGGTTATCCCTATTTGGGCTATCCTTATTTTGGTTATCCTTCTTATGGTTATCCATATTATGGAAACAGGCCAATGCCTTATAAATTGTCATTACAAATACAATCTATAAAGGTTGACTACAAAAATAAAATAAGAGAGGCGAGAAAGGATAAAAGTATAGGCCATAAGCAAAGGAGGCAGGAAATACGCTCTTTAAAAGCTGAAAGAGACCAGGATATAATTAATGCCCAAAGAAACTTTAGCCGGTCAGGAAGAAGGAACAACCAAAATCCCGGGACAAACAATAATCAGAATCCGGGAACAAATTACCAGAATCCGAATAACCGCAATTCCTCTTCAGGAGAATAATTCTGATAACCAGCAAACGAAATCCTGATGAGCAGGTTAAATAAAAAGTAAGTTAGTTCCTGAACTTAATTTGATACATTTTATTGCGAATGGTAAACCCGGATATGACTTTCATATCCAGGTTTATTATTTTTAAATTACCTGGTTTTTCAGGAGGTCTTCAAAAGAATCTCTTCTGCGGATGAGTACTGCCTTACCATCTTTTACTAAAACTTCGGCAGGCTTTAACCGCGAATTAAAATTTGAAGACATTTCAAAACCGTAGGCCCCGGCATTATAGAATGCGAGGAAGTCGCCTTCATTAATTTCACTAATTTTCCTGTCCCACGCAAAAGTATCTGTTTCACAAATATTTCCTACAACCGTATATCTGCGCTCATTTCCATTATCATTACTTATATTTTCTATATGATGAAAAGAATTGTAAAACATAGGTCTTATAAGATGATTGAAACCGCTGTCGATACTTGCAAAAGTAGTAGCTGAGGTTTCTTTGAGTACATTCACCTGTGCAACGAAATAACCCGCTGCGCTTACTAAAAACTTTCCCGGTTCAAACCATACCTGTAAATGTTTATTGCCGGGATTGGGATGATTGGCAAATGCTTCACCGACTCTTTTTGCAAGTAAGTTAATATCGGTTTCGGTATCACTCTCCCGGTAAGGCACTTTAAAGCCTCCGCCCAAATCAATATACTCTAATTCCTTAAAATGAGGAATAATATCAAACAACACCTCAATGCCTTTTACAAATACGTCTGCGTCTTCTATGTCGCTTCCGGTGTGTATTTGAAGGCCACGAATAAATAAATTGTTTTGCTGAACGACCGCCAATATCTTTTCAACCTGGTCAACAGGAATACCAAACTTGCTTTTATCATGACCAGTTGAAATTTTCAGGTTCCCACCGGCCAAAATATTAGGGCGCAAACGAATACCTACAGGATAGGTATGCCCATAGGTTTCCCCAAACCTTTCAAGATTGGAAAGACTGTCAATATTTATGTTAACACCCAGGCTCTTTGCCTCTTCAATTTCATCAAAAGCAATACCATTGGAAGTATATAAAATTCTTTCCGGGGTAAAGCCTGCATGCAAGGCAAGTTTCACTTCATTAACGGAACTGCAGTCGATATTTGCACCGATGGATTTTATATGCCGCAGAATATTAATATTGGTTAATGCCTTGCAGGCGTAAAAGAATTTTGAATCGGTTTTTTTAAAAGCTGCCAGGAGCTTATTGTATTGCTCTGTGATTTTTTCTGCGTGATAAATATACACAGGAGTGCCAAATTCTTTGGCAATTGATTCCAATTGTTTATGAGATAAAACCATTCTAATGCGGTAATGTGCTAATTAGCTAATTAGCCAATGAATAAAATTATTCGGAAATAATATCGTTTGTACCTGTTGCTTCGCCATTTTCAGTTTCCAAAAATTCCAGGGTATCTTCTTCTGTTATGTCAACTTCTGCAGACATCTCATTTTGTATCTCTTCGATTTTTGTGGCTTCAATGATTTCCTGGTTAAGTACTTCTCTTATTTTGGGAAGATCATCGGGGCTGTTGATACCAAAATAATCCATGAAAGATTTTGAAGTCGCATAAATAAGCGGCTTCCCGGGCGAATCTTCATTTCTTCCCGAAATAATTACCAGGTCCTTTTCCAGCAATTTCTGTACAGCATAATCGCAATTGACACCGCGGATAATTTCGATTTCAGATTTTGTTACCGGCTGTTTATAGGCAATTATTGAGAGTGTTTCCAGCGATGCCACTGAAAGCTTTTTTAAAAATTTATCCCCGTTAAGCTGAGCAATGGTTTTATAAAATTCTTTTTTGGTAAGAAACTGCAAGCCTCCGCCACTTTCAATCACTTCAAACGGATATAGCTCTGATTCATATTTCCCCTTAATCGCATTGATTGCCTCTTCAACCTGCTCTGCGCTGGCCCGGTCATCAATAAACCCCAGCGCATTATTCACCAGCTCAGCCAGTTCATTTGAAGCCAGTGGCTTTTCACTGGCAAAAATCAACGCTTCAATGTGTGGGGTTATTAAACTTATGTCCATGGTTATAGGTCATTGGTCATTGAGTCATTAGTCAATAAACTCTCAAGGGTTTGTGGTTCTTCTGATCCGTATTCAAAGTCGGGTTCCTGAAGTTGATCTTTCGTACTTATCTGACCAATAGATTTGATGTGAGCGTTTACCAGTCTAAAATATTTCTCAAATAAAAATAGGATTTTACTATTTTCTTCCTTAGTGATTAAATTCCTCTTCACAGCTTTTCTTAAACAACTTGTGCATTCAAATGCTGAGCCACGGCTATAATAATTAAAATTTTTGTTTTCTTTATAAAAATACCTCCCATAACCTTCAGCAATATTTAATGCCACCGAATCGGCCGCTTTTACAAATTGTTTCCCTAAAGTGTCCTTATTGAAAAAATCCCATTTGTCGACTATGTCCCAAATATTATTTCCTATTTCCATGGCAACTTTGTAAACCTCCAAGTCAATCAATTTTATCATAACTATTTAAATTTATTGACTAATGACCGAATGACTTATTGACCAATGATTTTTTCTAATGACTTATTGACCAATGACCTTTTTAAATATTACCCCTGCAACGCCGCTGCACCGCTTACGATTTCTGTAAGTTCTGTTGTAATGGCCGCCTGCCTTGCACGGTTGTAGCTTATTTTTAAAGATTTCAAAAGTTCCTCGGCGTTTTCAGTAGCCTTATCCATTGCGGTCATGCGGGCGCCATGCTCGCTGGCATGTGCATCCAATATTGCCTTGTACAATTGTGTATTTAATATTTTCGGCATCAACTCTTCAATCAATGTATTTTTATCGGGCTCAAAAATAAAATCAGCCTGTACTTCTCCCTTCTTCTTCTCTGTTTTTTTAACTGGCAGAAATTGCTCAACCGTAAATATCTGTGTGGCAGCATTTTTAAATTCACTGTACACAAGTTCTACGGCATCTATTTCCCCTTTTGCAAACATATCCATTACAGATTTTGCAGCAGCGGCCACTTTTTCAAAGTTGAGTTCAGAAAAAATATTCCAGTAATGATCGTTTACTTTAAATTTATTTTTTGAAAAGTGTTCATATCCTTTTTTACCTAAAGGCATTAGTTCGGCATTCCCTTTTGCAGATACGCTTCCATATTTTTCTCTTATAACTTCCTTGGCCAGTTTAATAAGATTACTGTTATAGCCTCCGCACAATCCCCGGTCGCTAGTTATTACAATTACCAAAACTTTTTCTACCGGCCTTACCGCGGCCAATGTCATTTTTATATCACCTTCAGCGTTGCTTACAATATTAGCAAGCATTTCCTGGAGTTTCTGAGCGTAAGGCCTCATTTGAATAATGGCATCCTGGGCCCTGCGCAATTTAGCAGCGCTTACCATTTTCATCGCTTTGGTTATCTGCTGCGTGCTTTTTACGCTTTGGATCCGGTTCCTGACTTCTTTTAATGCTCCACTCATATTTTATTGTTATGGGTTGCGAAGTTAAGTGAATGCGTGTAGAAAACCATCGCGGATTATATATAACAGGCGTACATAATTACCGGCTATTTGTCAATAGTCAAGAGGTCATTAGTCATTCGGGCCGTTTCACAATTGCTTAATGACTTATTGACAATTGACTCAATGACCCAATTTATGTCGCGGCGTTAGCATAAGAATTATCTGCAATAAAAAACAAAAAAATCACGAAAGTTTTGTCCTAATTTTACCGCCACAAAAACGATTGCATCTTAACTATCAAACTCAGGTAAATGAAATTAAAGTGGTGGAAATTATTGTGCATGGCCCTCCTGTTTTTCACCTTTATTGCAGGATTTTTAGTAAAAGTTCCTCACATTGGAAATCTTTATCAAAGCATTCGTAATTTTTTCTTTCATGTACCTATGTGGTTTGGGCAAATAGCTTTGCTCACACTTTCACTAGGCTACTCCATTGCGTACCTGCGTACTCAAAATATCAAACACGATATTTATGCAGCAGAATTTGCAAAGACCGGAATCATATTTGGGATTTTAGGATTGGCCACAGGCTCTATCTGGGCTACATACACCTGGGGCGAGCCCTGGAGTAATGACCCAAAGCAAATAGCGGCGGCCATAGCGATATTAATTTATCTCGCCTATCTCGTATTAAGAGGTTCCATGAATGACATCGACAAAAAAGCAAGGATAAGCGCAGTCTATAATATTTTCGCATATTTCATTTACATACCACTCATCATGATATTGCCCAGGCTGGTTCAATCACTTCATCCGGGCGGAATGGAAGGCGCGAAGGGTGGTGGCAATCCCGCATTGGGTGGCGCCAGTCTTGATGCAAAAATGGAAATGATCTTCTGGCCGGCAGTAACCGGCTGGGTACTTTTAGGAATTTGGATCAGCAATCTTAAAATAAGACTGGGCTTGCTGGCCAATAAAAATTTAATTAATGATTAAGTATTATAAGCACCTAACCCTGTCCGTTATATCTTCATTTTTAAGCTTTTTATTATTTGCGCAATCCCCTGCAGATTCAACCAGGGCCGGGATGAACGGTATTATGAGAAGTAATGATAAAATATACGTTGTAATGGCTGTTTGTATTACAATCCTTGCTGTTCTTTTTTTATACCTTATGAGAATTGACAGCAAAGTTTCGAAAAAGGAAAAGGTATTTTAGTCTCATCTGATAATTTTTTGATGGAGAAGCTATTAAAAAATAAAATATAAGCCTGATTAATCATAAACCTAAAATAAATTTTATGTCGTCTGTAGTACCATACAGTTTTTTCCAGAGTGTTGAAAGGAGTTTTGATAAGGCCGCCATTTTCACTAATTGGGATCCCGGCATTCTTGAACAGATAAAACAATGTAACAGTGTTTACCAGATGCGTTTTCCGATAAAAAGAGAGAATGGGGATATTGTAACAATTGAGGCGTACCGGGTACAACATTCACACCATAAAACACCTTGTAAAGGAGGGATCCGCTTTAGTAACGCTGTAAACCAGGATGAAGTAATGGCACTCGCAGCGCTTATGACTTACAAGTGTGCAATTGTAAATGTGCCTTTTGGTGGAGCAAAAGGGGGAATAAAAATTAATCCCAGGGAATATACGGTTTACGAGCTGGAAAAAATTACCCGCCGTTATACCGCGGAATTGATCAGAAAAAATTTTATTGGGCCCGGCACTGACGTACCCGCACCGGATTACGGAACGGGTGAAAGAGAAATGGCATGGATACTGGACACCTATGTTGCCATGCATCCCGGGGAGATTGATGCTGCAGGTTGTGTAACCGGGAAGCCCGTAACGCAAGGAGGAGTGCGGGGCAGAAAGGAAGCAACGGGTCTTGGTGTCTTTTATGGCCTTCAGGAGGTATGCAGCATGCCTTCAGTAATGAACAAGCTTGGCCTTAGTCTTGGTGTAAAGGGAAAACGCATTTGTGTACAGGGGCTGGGCAATGTGGGCTATCATACTGCATTATTTTTCCAACAGGCTGGTGCTATTATTGTTGGATTGGCAGAATACGAAGGCGCGATATGGTCTTACGATGGTCTGGACATTGATAAAGTGTGGCTGCATCGTACAAAAACCGGTTCCCTCCTTGATTTTCCGGGTGCAGAAAATTTTGCAAAGAACCAGGATGCACTGGAAATGGACTGCGATATTTTAATTCCGGCAGCATTGGAAAATGTGGTAAATGCAGAAAACGCCTCACGTATAAAAGCTAAGATAGTAGGTGAGGCCGCCAATGGGCCCCTTACGCCTGAAGCGGACGAAATACTGAATTTAAAAGGAGTATTGGTTGTGCCTGATATGTACCTGAATGCAGGTGGGGTTACCGTTAGTTATTTTGAGTGGCTTAAAAACCTGAGCCATGTACGTTATGGCCGTCTTGAAAAAAGATTTACTGAAAATATGAACCATCATATTCTCGGGCAGCTTGAAGAACTTACCGGCAAAAATGTGAGCTCACTCGAAAGAGATTTTATTATGCATGGGGCTGATGAAGTTGACCTGGTAAGAAGTGGGCTTGAAGAAACCATGATAACTGCAACCAGGGAAATTATTGACATCTGGCAGAAAACACCAGCCATACCGGATATGAGGACTGCAGCTTATGTGTGTGCAATAAATAAGGTGGCGACTTCGTATGCTGAGCTTGGAATATTTCCGTGAGGAAAGTTTAGAGGGTTTAGAGTTTAGGGTTTAGAATGGTCAACCGGGTAATCGGGGAATTGATTTGTTTCGATAAATTGATTGCATATTTTTTGAAATCCAAAACAATAGCTGCCATTTGTTACTATAAGATATTCAGCCGGAAGTGTGATATGATAGCGCAAAATCTGTTCTAAAGTTTTTTCAGAGAGCGGGATATTCATTTCTTTACATTCAATTATCATAAAGGGAAGCGCATTCCTGCTATAAACCACGATATCACAGCGCTTCGTAAGCTCACCCAGCTTAATTTCTTTTTCAACGGCAATGAGCGAAGCAGGATATTTTTTTAAAAGAAGGTAGTGTATCATATTCTGGCGTACCCATTCTTCCGGGGAAAGAAGCAACCATTTCTTGCGTATTATATCAAAAACTTCGTTTACTCCTGCCTGTTGCCTTCTCTTTACCTGTTGTTTTGGAAATTCAATTTTTATCATGTATGCCTTCGTGAGTTTATTTGAATGAGCTATGAGCTGTCAGCCATCAGCCTTCTACAAATCTAAAGTCATCTCCCGTATTTAGTGGAACTAAAATCTAAAATCGTATTTTTATCTTTAGCTATAAACAACTATTGACTTTATAAGAATATGAAAACCAAAAAAGAAATAGTCAACAACTGGCTCCCCAGGTACACGGGCGAAAAGCTGGAAAATTTCGGAAAATATATTCTCCTTACCAATTTCAGCAACTATGTAAAGATGTTTGCTGATATACACAAAGTAAAAATTATTGGAGCAGATAAAGCCATGCCGTGTGCCACTGCCGATAACATTACGATCATTAATTTTGGAATGGGAAGCCCCGGCGCTGCTACGATTATGGATCTGCTGAGCGCTATTGATCCTAAAGCAGTTTTATTTTTAGGCAAATGTGGTGGTTTGAAAAAGAGAAATAAAATCGGCGATCTCATTTTACCCATTGCAGCGATAAGAGGAGAGGGAACTTCTAATGACTATTTCCCCCCTGAAGTTCCGGCATTACCCGCTTTTGCCTTACAGAAAGCTATATCAACCACCATTCGGGATCATGCGTTTGACTACTGGACAGGCACTGTTTATACCACGAACCGAAGGGTTTGGGAACACGATGACGCTCTGAAAGCTTACCTGGAAAAAATCAGGGCATATGCTATTGATATGGAAACAGCAACCATATTTACAGTAGGATTCTATAATAAAATACCTACCGGCGCCTTATTACTGGTAAGCGATTCGCCTATGGTTCCAGAAGGCGTAAAAACTGCCGAAAGTGATGCCAGCGTTACCGCACAATTTGTAGAAAGGCATTTAAAAATTGGGATAGATTCATTAAAACAATTGATCAATGACGGACTTACGGTAAGGCATTTGAAATTTTAAATAGTGTTGTGTTAAACGTAGATGGCTAAAGATAATGACACGAATTGCACAAATTACTTTGCAGTTTTTACCAATTCGTGTGATGAATTAAATATTGCGTTAAAACATGACTAACACGGCAATAGCATAATTTCACTTCCTTTATTTCAATAAATTTTATTGAATCAATTGCAAAAGCCTTTTAGTATAATTTGCATTAATGACTTATCCTCTTCTTCAAATAAATAATTTAAGTGTTGATTTTATAACAGATTCAGGAACCGTTTCTGCGATAAAAAATATTTCATTTGAAGTCAACAGAAGTGAAATAGTTTCCATTGTTGGCGAATCCGGCTCGGGTAAAACAGTAACTTCTTTATCTATCTTACGGCTGCTGCCATCGCCTTCGGCAAATTACAAAAAAGGAGAAATCCTGTTTTCAGAAAATGGGAATGAACAGGAGAACCTATTGAAATTATCTGAAAAATCACTTCGCAAAATAAGAGGGAATAAAATTTCCATGATCTTCCAGGAGCCGATGACTTCCCTGAATCCCGTACAAACTTGCGGCAGCCAGGTAATGGAAGCAATTATGCTTCATGAAAAGATATTCCGCTCACATGCCAGGCAAAAAACTGTTGACCTCTTTAACCAGGTGAAACTTCCCGATGCCACAGGTATGCTTAACCGTTATCCTCACCAGTTAAGCGGCGGCCAAAAACAAAGAGTAATGATTGCGATGGCGATGAGCTGCAATCCTTCCTTACTTATTGCCGATGAGCCAACTACCGCTCTGGATGTAACGGTTCAAAAAACAATTGTAGAACTGATTAAAGAGCTGCAGCAAAAACAAAAAATGGGCGTAATTTATATTACCCATGATCTTGGGCTCGTAGCAGAGATTGCAGATAAGGTAGTGGTAATGTACAAAGGAGAAATCGTGGAAACTAATACAGTAAAAGAAATTTTCTCCAATCCCCAACATCCATATACAAGGGCGTTGATAAGTTGCAGGCCATCGCCGTCGTCAAAAGGGAAACGCCTTCCCGTTGTTAGCGATTTTTTAAATGAGCCGGATGAAAAACCTGGTTTGCAGCCACAAAATTCTTCTGACAAAAAAATATATGGAGAAACTATTCAATCCCCGGTCGAGTTATTAAAAGTTGAAAACCTTAAAGTCTGGTTTCCTCTTAAGAAAAGTTTTACAGGCAAAATATTGAACGAATTTAAAGCCGTTGATGATGTAAGCTTTTCTGTTTCAAAGGGAGAAACCCTGGGCCTCGTGGGCGAAAGCGGCTGTGGGAAAACCACACTGGGCAGGGCTCTAATAAGACTGATCGAACCTACAGGAGGCAATGTTTTCTTTAATAAAAAAAATATTGCCCATATACCCGGTGAAGAATTCAGGAAAATGCGTAAGGATATCCAGATCATTTTCCAGGACCCTTACGGCTCCCTGAATCCACGGCTCACCATCGGGCAGGCAATCAATGAGCCCATGAAAATCCACGATATATTACCAACCGAAAAACTGCGGAAAGAAAAAATAATGAGCCTCTTACAGAAGGTAGATCTAAAACCCGAATATTTTAACCGCTATCCACATGAGTTCAGTGGCGGGCAACGGCAACGCATTTGTATTGCAAGGGCGCTTAGCCTCAATCCCGAATTTATTATTTGCGATGAGAGCGTATCTGCACTGGATGTAAGTGTACAGGCACAGGTCCTGAATTTATTGAATGACCTGAAAAATGAACTCGGATTTACCACCATTTTTATTTCACACGACCTTGGCGTTGTACATTATCTAAGCAACCGGATCATGGTAATGAACAAAGGTAAAATTGAAGAGACCGGCGCCGCAGATGAAATCTATTATAATCCTAAAAGCCCATACACTCAGAAGCTAATAGCATCGATTCCGAAAATGAATTTCTGAAAATGTTGAAAATTTTAGTCGCTCATTTGATTACAAATTACTACCTTTGCACCCTTAAAAAAAATCATGCCGTAACATGATAAGTGGCCAGCAGCATCTGGCACGTATCTCTGTAAAAACTACAGTAATGGCATGTGACAATTAACTTTAAATCTATAATTGCACATGAAACTAAGTCAATTCAAGTTTGACCTTCCACTTAACCTTATTGCTCAAACACCTACCAAGCGAAGAGAAGACAGCAGGATGATGGTAATTGAAAGGAAAACGGGCAAAATCGAGAATAAGCATTTCAAAGACATCCTGGATTATTTTGACGACAAAGATGTTTTTGTCGTAAACAACACAAAAGTTTTCCCGGCCCGTATGTATGGCCGTAAAGAAAAGACAGGCGCAAAAATCGAAGTTTTTCTTTTGAGAGAATTACATAAGCAAAACCGCTTGTGGGATGTAATTGTTGATCCTGCCAGGAAGATCCGCGTGGGAAACAAATTATATTTTGGCGAAAGTGATGAGTTGGTCGCAGAAGTAATCGACAACACAACCAGCCGGGGAAGAACTATACGCTTTTTATGGGACGGCCCTGAAGATGAGTTTAGGAAAATGCTTTATTTTATGGGTGAAACACCTTTGCCAAAATATATAAAGCGCAAGCCCGACGAAGACGATAAAGAGAGATACCAGACAGTTTATGCCAAACATGAAGGAGCCGTAGCTGCACCAACAGCCGGGCTGCACTTTAGCCCCGAATTGATAAAACGCCTCGAGATAAAAGGTATCCGCTTTGCAGAAGTTACGCTTCATACAGGTTTGGGAACCTTCCGCCCTATAGAAGTGGAAGACCTCAGCAAGCATAAAATGGATGCTGAATATTATCACATTGATGAAGAAGCCTGCCGCATTGTGAACAAGGCAAAGGAAACCGGAAAAAGAATATGTTCGGTAGGAACCACAACCATGCGTGCCATGGAAACTTCTTTTACTGCGCAAAAGTTATTAAAGCCTTCTGAAGGATGGACCAATCATTTTATACATCCCCCTTATAAATTTAATATCGCGGATTCTTTAGTTACGAATTTTCATCTGCCAAAAACCAGCCTTCTTATTATGACCTGTGCATTCGCGGGTTATGATCTTATTATGGATGCTTATAAAAAAGCTATTAAAGATAAATACCGTTTCTTCAGTTATGGTGATGCCATGCTGATCATTTAATTAAAACCAGGTTTTTCAAATTAAATTGCAGACTCTCCACTAAACGGGGAGTTTTTTTATGCGTGCTTAATCCATTTTTTTGAAATAAATTAGTGCAAATAAATTGACAAATGAGAACACTTAATCAATGGCTGGATGAATACGGCGAAAATCACAAAAATGAAACCAATAAACTCATTCACTGGATTTGTGTGCCATCGATCTTTTTCTCTATTACAGGTTTGCTTTACTGCATAAAACTGCCGTGGTTTGTTACCGGAAACCTCCAATTGAATGTCGCGATGATTGTATTATTGCTGACAACTATTTATTATATGTCCCTTTCAGTAGCAATTGGCATAGGTATGCTGTTGTTTGGTATTTTCTGCCTGGCATTATGTTATAGTGTCGAAACGTTTCTTCCCTTCCCTTTATGGAGTTTCTGTATTATAATATTTATCGTCGCCTGGATTGGCCAGTTCTACGGCCATAAAATTGAAGGCAAAAAACCTTCATTTTTAAAAGACATCCAGTTTTTATTAATTGGGCCTATGTGGCTGATGAGCTTTGTGTATAAGAAGATGGGGATAAACCCCTGAGTAAACCCCTAAATCCCCTGAAGGGGACTTTGGCAGCTTTTAATTAATTGTTGAAGTAATTAATTTCCGGTAGTTCCGGTAGCTGTCAACGAATATTTAAGAAGCGACGGTGGGGGACAAGTCCCCTTCCTTTAGATTTAGGGGTAAGGCGTTTACATCCCAAACAATCCCTTATTCAAAAGTTGTAATGTTTTTTCTTTATGCCCGCGCGAAATAAGAATAGAAATATTATGCTGGCTGCCACCATAACTTACCATGCGCACAGGTATGCCCGACAGCGTTGTAAAAATTTTCGCCAGCACATCTTTTGTTTGGGTGATCTGGTTGCCAACGATTGAAACAATTGTCTGGTCACTGTCTACTTCTACAGTTCCAAATAATTCCAGCTCTTTTACGATCTCACTTAAATAAGCATCATTATCGATCGTAAGAGATACGGCTACTTCAGAAGTAGTCACCATATCAATGGCAGTTTGATATTTTTCAAACACCTCAAATATTTTCCGCAGGAACCCATAAGCCAGCAACATCCGGCTGCTTTTTATCTTTATAGCGGTAATAAAATCTTTTGCGGCAATTGCTTTCACACCCACGCTGCCCGCCTCACTTACAATAAGGGTTCCGGGCGCATCGGGTTGCAGGGTGTTCAATAGTTTCACCGGGAAATTAAAATATTGCGCAGGCCATATACTTGCAGGGTGCAAAATCTTCGCTCCAAAATAAGCAAGCTCTGCGGCTTCTTCAAAGCTGAGCCGGCTGATAGGTTTTGTTTTTTTTACAATCCTCGGATCATTGTTATGCATGCCATCAATATCAGTCCATATTTCACAAACAGATGCACCGATAGCCCCGGCGATTAAAGAGGCAGTATAATCACTGCCGCCACGTTTCAGGTTATCAACTTCACCCTTTGCATTTCTACAGATGTATCCCTGTGTAAGAAAAAGTGTGCAGTCTTTATGACGTTGCAGAATTTGTGACAATTTTACTTTTATACTGCCTACCTGCGGCTCACCTGATGAGTCTATGGTCATGAAATCGAGTGCTGCAAGCCATACGTGTCGAATATGCTTTTCTTCCAGGTAAATACTAAAAAGCTTTGTGCTTAATAGTTCGCCCTGTGCAAGTATGTCTTTATTTAGAGCTTCACTGAATGATATTTTTAAAATGATATTCAGAAATTCGAAATGCTCAGCTAATATTTCTTTGGCTTTATTATAGCTTTCGGGCGATTTTACAAGCTGAAGAATAAAATTCTGATAGTGAAGCTCCAGGGCATCAATACGTTGTTTCGCCGACAGGCGCTCGCCTTTTGAGAGGCTGTTACTTATTTCTGCAAGTGAATTGGTTGTACCACTTAACGCGCTTAGTACAACAATTTTGGGCTCACTTTCTTCGGTAATAAGCCGGGCAATTTCAGCCATTCTTTCCGGCTTACCAACGCTGGTACCTCCAAACTTCATTACTTTCATTTCTTTTCCTCCGGATTGTTTTATTAAAATTGAGTTGCAAATGTAATATTATAGCAACAATTTTTCACTGCATTAATTCTCTGTTATGATCAAAATTAAGATACCTTTTTAACACACCGTAGGATCTGTTAAAAATGATTTGCAGTTCAAACCCGTGGATTATTTGGATAACCCGATCAATTCTTCTATACTAAATACATCATCTATTGCCAAAAATGAAAGATATTTATCATCAATTATTTCAAATGACTTTTTTTCTTCGGGAGAAAGATTCTTAATAACAGGAAATTTATCTAATGGTACAATAAAAACTCTGTCATTGGTCAGATGAACAAAAAGAATAGTGCTATTGATAAATTCGATACTTTTTATACCTGGATAAATTATTGTATTAATCATTTTCTTATAGATTTAACCGGAAAGCCCGCATAAAAAACATTTAGTTGTAGCAAAATAATTTCTTTATTTTCTTCCACTAATTTTTCGATTTCTCTTAATTCGATTTCAGTGAAATCCCCCTTCTTATTTTCATCCAATTCAACTTTTGGCTCTAACTAAAACTTACATGACTTCTTATAGCCAGCCACATTAAATGTTACATGAATATGTTTCCTTAGCTCGGTAATATCTATACTATAAATAAGAAAAACATATTTCGACAGTGTCAAAATTTTACCCATATAACAGCTCTATAGTCAAATTTAAACTAATTCCTGCGAGGAAATTGCGATGCATTTTCATAGTACAACCCCAAATCTGTTGCCAAGTTCTTCAAGGTCTTCAATTATAGGCCTTAAAAGTGGGATTCCATTTTGCATCCTTTCTTTCTCAATTGCAATTTCGGGCTCACCCG
>JBDTZL010000341.1:0-13422 GCA_040005125.1 Ginsengibacter sp. | reverse complement strand
ATGAGCCCGACGAGCTACCGCTGCTCTACTTCGCGATTTTGAGGTGCGAAGTTAAGGCGTTACACATTTGAAACCAAATTTTAATATATTAGCAAATGCAAACTATTTTATGCATAACAAATCCGAAACATTTTCTGCTGGCGCCAGGTATTTTTCTATTGGCAGCGTGTGGCACTAAAATTAAAGAAACCGCAGACTCAATCTACTCGCGTCACCTGCAAAAACACATTGAGCTGACCATCATAAGCACTCCGGCCCCACAGGAAAAAAATTCTTTTAACCTGCTGTTGCTAAATGACGGACAGGATATTGAAAAGCTCCGCGTAAAAAAAATTATTGACAGCCTTTACAAAAAAAAATTGTTGCAACCCTTGTTAGTGGTTGCAATAAACGCCTTCGACAGAATGCAGGAATATGGAGTTGCAGGTTATGCTGATTACAAAAACAACGGGGCTTCTGCAGAGAAATATGCGTCTTTTATTGATGATGAATTATACCCGTTTATAAAAAAAAGAACGGGCGTTAGGAAATTTAATTCAATAACCATCGCAGGATGTTCACTTGGCGGCCTCTCAGCACTTGATATCGCATGGGATCACGCAGATAGAATTGATAAAGTTGGCGTATTCTCAGGTTCTTTCTGGTACCGTGATAAAGACCCTGCCGATCCGAATTATTCTGATGACAAAGACAGGGTCATCATTAATAAGATAAGATCTTCCAGGAAAAAGCCGCATTTAAAATATTGGTTTTATGCCGGCGGAAATGAAGAAACTGCCGACAGGGATAAAGACGGAATTATCGATGTTGTTGATGATACGAGGGACGTTGTTGAAATAATTAAAAATAAAAATGTAAGCCCTCCGCAGGACATTTTTTATACAGAAGCAATGAATGGCACACATGATTATGATTCATGGAGCAGTGCTTTTCCGGGATTCTTAATATGGGCAGACGGACAATAATATTTGTATGTGTACGGGTATTCTATCCTATTTCTTTATTGCCAACAGGTGAAAACACGCTGATCACGAAATTGCTTTTGATAACATTCAGGAGATAATCTGAAATATCTTTTAAACAACTTAATAAAGGAAGTGAGGTCATGATAGCCTACCGAAAAACACACGTCGGTAACTGGCATATCAGAAGTTTCAAACAGCTTTTTTGCCTCATAGAGCCTTCGCTTAATAATATACTGGTAAGGCGTTACAAGAAAATAATTTTTAAACTGGCGCAAAAAATAAGCGGTATTTAAATGAGCGATGCCGGCAATTGCATCTAAATTTATCTCCGTCATATAGCGGGAATCTATAAAATCTTTGGCATAATGAAGGCGCCGGTATAACTCTGTTCTTGTTGATAGTTTAATTGCATTTACTTTTTGTATTTCAGCATGCACTTCCATTTGCCGTAACAATAAGTTTTCTGCCAGCCTGTGATAAACTTCCTTCATGAATATTTCTTCGGGATACGCTTGTCGCGAAAGAGAAAATAATTTGAAAATAATGGGGCTCACCAACTGATCATGTTTATATAATTTCTCCGCAAATTCTATTTTCCCATGTGGGTTGTGTCCGAAATTTGCTAACATCTTCCCTGCGGTTCCGGTAAGGCCATTGATAGACTGCATTTCAAAGTCATGGGAAAAATTGATGGTAAATGACTCAACAGGGGATTTCGAAAAAATGTAACTCGAATAGGCATTACCTTCATTTAGCACCAAATAATTGGTTTCATTTACTGTATAAGCCCGTTTGCCCGATTCATAATATTCATTTCCATGAAAAGCGCATTTCACAGAAAGGCATCCCCAATGCCCGGGATAAGAAATATCTCGGGATGTCGCATGTATGATGACATTCTTTTCCTTAAACCTCTTATTATATTCATTAATGTCGAAACCGGTTACATTGAAATCCGGGAATGTTTTCATTAGGTATATGTCATCGAAAGACATCCGGGTATTTTTTAATTTTAATAGATATGTAAAGAAATTAAGCTTCGAAAAAAACAAAAGCCCTCTCCTTTAATAATTAAAGTTTATTATTATGAAAAAATAAAATAAGGCTACAATTGTTGCAGCCTTATTATTTATTGTATAGTTAAACCTATAAAAACTCACTCAATAATCATCTTCCGGGTATCGCGTTCTTTCAACTCCATTCATTTCATAAATAAACCCGGGGCTGTCAGAAAACTCCATTTTCATATGAATACTATCAGCCACATTCCCGGCCCGTGAATGGCCCATGCCCGGAAAAATTTTACCCTCAGTTATATGAACTGTTTCCGCGAATACTCCTCCAGGCACAAAATAATCATTAGCGGCCAACACTGCTGAAGAAAAAGTAAGGTTGGTATAGTCTGCCGTTGCTTTAGCCTTAAAACCATACCCCGCCTTATTGTCGTCAACCCATATATCATTATTATTTTCACTTGTATTGTAGGTAGCTATCCTGATATGCCCTATCCCATAATAATCCTGTATTCCAACGGAATCTAGAGTAACCCACCATTCATTCGCAACTTTTACCGCAGACGTAGCACCGGCTTCCTTAACTTTCTGACATGAGCTCAAAACAAAAATGCTCAAACTTATTATTAAAATTATTTTTTTCATACTTTTTATTTTATTATAGTTTTTGCCATGTTTTTTGAAGGGTAAGAGGCGGCGAAAAATCTTCACGGATTATGGTCCATGTTATTAATCCCGACGCAGAATAGGTACCTGGCATCGTTGTTTCAATACGGCCATACGGACCCGCTACCTGGAACGGAATAATTGGGATTTTGCCATCAGGACAAAAGAAATAAGCGGGGATGATTGCAGTGCTGCCATTCCCCCAGCAGTTATCTGTAAAATAAACACCTGGAGCTATCTTCGTAATGGTAGCATTAGGAGTTCCCCCCGTGGTCATATATGCCCCCGAAAGATCCACTCCCTGCACTTCTGCTGAAGGAATTACAAAAACATTCCTGGTTACAGACGCACTATATCCATCAACATTGGTAGCAGCATAAGTCAAAGTATAAAATCCTACAGCCGATCCATCAACGGTGCCCGATGTAGTTACTGGAATATCGGCTCCGCCGGCGCTGGCTTTCACTCCGGGGTCAGTAAATGCTGGTCCTACAACAACTGATATATTTTCACCACCTGTAATTTCAAAATTAGGATAGTAAGTAACTTTTGATCTACCGACCATTTTATCATTGCTCACAATTGGATCTTTGTCACAAGACGAAAGCGCCAGAACAAAAACTATTAATATATATACATATCTTTTTTTCATTTTTCTAAATTTTGATTTTTAATTATAAGCCCCACCAAACAGGAGTAGTGATGGGTACTTCGGCAGGTGTATTTGGATTGGTACTTCTTTCTGCATCGGGAAAAATAAGCCTCCTGGGATATTGCCCGGCACTTAATACTGTATTTTTAGAAACCACGAATTCACCAGGCACATAAGATAGGTCCGTAGAATAAACCGTGCTGTTTTTAGGAAGGCCGGTTCTGTTTCTATCGAGCCAGCCTTCAATGAAATGCTCACCATATGGAAGAGAAGCCCATTTCTGAACAATAATAGCTTCAAGATTTTGATCGGGTGTACCTGCAGGATATGCATAATCGCCACCAGCCACGATGAATGAACTGCCATCTTCGCTTTCAGATGCGAATGCAGCTAATACCCCATTATCATAAACGGCTTTCGCACCATCACCGTTAAAATATCGCACACGTGCCTCAGCCTGTAAAAAATAAGATTCCGCAGCAGAAAGAAAAACTACGGGGTCAGTCGGGCTTTGCTTAAACAAAGACGTCGCCAAAGCAGGCGCGGAACTATTAATAAAGTCTCCCTGATCAAGACCAGTAACCGACGTACCGCCAGTTGACAGCGCAAAATAATCATTGATCCGGGGATCGTGATGGGCTTGTAGGAAACTAACAAAGGTTTTACTGGCCACAAGATTAGTGCCAGTGTTTAACTGCCTTACGTTTTGTTCATATAAAGGGTTGGAAAGACTGGGGTTGTCGGTAAATCCGCTTACCTCAGCATTATCTGCAAGGAATTCTGCATTTCGTGTGTACAAGGCTTCAATACCGGCCTTGGCCTCATCAGTCTTGGCATTGATCATTCTTAAATACATTTTCAATTCAAGTGTGTTGCCAAACTGTATCCATTTTTGAATGTCGCCTCCAAAAACAAGATCTACGTTCCCCTCGCTTGTAGCTCTCAAATCAATTGCAGTTCTGGCGCTAAAATCTTTTCCCAAGGCCACATCCAGGCTATCGAGAAGAGATTTATAAATGGTATAACCGTCATCGAATTTGGGCGTAAGATTTCCTACTCCCTGCAAAGATTCAGTATAGGGAATTTTGTCATAAAGATCCACCAGCAATGCGGTTGCATAGCTCTTCATTACTGTACCCATCAGGTAAAAATTCCAGTCTTCAGAGGCTCTCGATTTGTCAATAACAAATTGCAGATTTTTTAAACCGTAGGAATATAAAGTGGTGTATTGAGCATTGAAGTCTGTAGATTTCAGATCATACTGATCAATGTTTTTATATTGGCCGGCTGCGGCAGCCTGTGTTAATTGTTCTCCCAAAATCCCGCCAATCAGCGCCAGGTCACCACCTGTAACCGCCGCAACTCCCATTACAGAAACGGGAAAAACAATTTTGGGAGTCCCTACTTCCAGCGACGGAGTATTAGGGCTATGGTTGATATCAAATGTTTTTCTGCAGCCTATACTTCCAATGAAAACCACTACAAAGACTGCCGCAATAATTTTCTTAGTTTTAAATAATTTCATTTTTATAATAATTAAATTTTAAAAATTGGCTTTTAACGCTACCCCAAATTGCTTTGAAACCGGTGCGGTTTCAAATTCACCTAGCTGGCTGGTAAGATCGTTACCAAAATTCGACGCTTCAGGATCTATATACATGTTGGATTGCGGAGTCCATAACAATAAATTTTTTGCATAAATGGTCAAAGACAAATTATGCAATCTTATTTTTGATGCCATCTTTTCTGACAGGATGTATGATATAGAAACATCCCTTAATTTTAAGAAAGACCTGTCAAGTATATCGTTTCCATAAGCAAGTGCCGGATTGGTGCCTTCAGGAAAGAAATCCTGCAGGTTGTTTTCAGTGATGGGTGTTTTGTTCTCAACATACAACGGCTTTCCCTGTGCGTCTACTCCACTTTGTACTACCGAGTTAGGATATATGAAAGGCTTGCGATCATTGTAAGTAGTAGGAATTGAGTTGCCGGTAAACAAAAGCTGCTCAGCTGTTTTACTGTAGAACACGCCTCCTTTCCTGTAATCGAGAGAGAAATTGACCTGCCATTCCTTAAACTTTAAGCTATTGGCAAAACCCATTGAGTAATCATTTTCTGCATTACCATAATATACCCTGTTTGCAGAAGGTACAGGTTTACCCGATGCAGCGCTTACAATTACTTTTCCATCAGCAGTTAACTGGGGCCCAAAAGCATAGATACCTGTAGCTGTCTTGCCAGGAACTGCATCCAGTTCAACTCCAGCCACGATCGGGAAAATCTGAACTTTTGTGAGGCCATTTGTTAAGTGTTCAACCTTGTTCACGTTCTTTGTATAGTTATAGTTGAAAGACCATGTAACATTCCTGGTTGAAACAGGTTTTACGTCAAGGGAAAGCTCGATTCCTTTATTATCTATCAGGCCAATGTTTTCTGTTAAGGTGGTATAACCTGAGCCCGGAGAAATTGGTACATTTAGAATTTGCCCGTTGGCCGATTTATCATATAACGCTACATCCAGGCCAATCCTGCCATTTAAGAACCTGACCTCCATTCCTAATTCGGATTCAGTAGTAATTACACCCTTGAGATTAGCATTTGCAATGTTATTCTGAATTCTGAATGAACTTACCCCGTTAAACGGAAAAGCTATATTGCCAAACGGCAAAGGAACTGCTCCCGCTATCAACACAGGGTAGATAGAATAAACAGGCGCGGTCGTTCCGGTCTTACCATAACCGGCCCTGAACTTAAGAAAGGAAACCGGGGAATTTTTTAAATTAAAAGTATTAGAGGCTATCCATGCCAGATTGCCTCCGGGATAAAAGAAATGATTATGGTTAATAGGTAACGTAGAAGACCAGTCGTTACGTGCATTCAATGTAACATACAACTGGCTCTTAAAGCCCACAGTTGCCTGGCCATAAAGCCCGAGTAAACGCGTGCGGGTAGAAGCTTCGGCTGTAGTTGGCAGCTTGGTTGAATTGGAAAGATTATAAAAGCCCGGAATTAATAAGTTAGTAATGCTTGAAAAGCCTGTTTTTGTATCAGCCTGGTTATAGTTGACGCCTCCAATCATATCCAGGTTAAAATTATTGCTGATGTCTTTATTATACTTTAAAATGAAATCACTGTTTATACTTGCTACATAATTATTGCTTACAATCACAGAACCAACATCGGCAGTCCTGCTGGTTCCTTCTGTATTTCCACCGCCGTCCCAGCTTCCGGGCTCAGGAGCGTTTACTGCATTGTAAGCAAATCCCCGTGCATTTTCTACATCGCCGCCTACCCGAAGCTGGGCTGCAAATGCAGTTGAAAACTGGTAGTTCATATCCAGGTTTGCAAAAAACCTGTCTGATGACTGGCTGTTACTATTATTATGCAAACCGTAATATGGATTTTCTGCATAAGGGCTAAAATAGCTGTTTACGTCAAAAAATTTATTGGTATAATCCCTGAAGTCTTTTATCGGCAAATCCACGGGTATCTGTAAAATATCCTGGAAAAGAGTGGATCCCGAACTGCTTGCCTGGCCGGTTGCAGGCTGGTTTACTTTTTTGTTTACATAATTGAAAGATGTATTTACAGAAAATTTATTAAACTTATTATTAGTCCTTAGTGATAAAGTATTACGGCCGAGATAATCGGATTTTGTTGGTATTACCCCATCACTCTGCACATTGCCATAAGAAAAATAGAAAGTAGATTTATCACTTCCACCTGAAATGGCAATCGTATTATTTAATTCAAGCCCGGTTGTGTAGAAGTCACGGATATTATCGTCAATAAATGAGAAAGGTTTTATCAATTGGGAATTATCGACGATAGATCCCCATGGCCGCATAATACCATCAAGCCTTGGGCCCCAGCTTCCATTTTCACCTAAAACAAAAGTTGCATTCCATCCCTGGCCGAATTTGTTCTGAAGCGTGGGCAACTTACCCACTTTACTAAAGTTGGCAGAGCCTGCGAAATCTATATTTATTTTTCCTGCCTTTCCCCTTTTAGTAGTAATCATAATAGCACCGTTCCTTGCTGCGGAGCCATATAGTGAGGAGGCTGCAGTCCCTTTCAATACCGTAATACTTTCAATATCATTTGGGTTGATATCATTGGCGCCATTACCAAAATCATTTTGCCCCGTGAGCCCTATAGTACCTACATTGGCTGAACCAGCCAAAACATTGGAGCCGGAATTAAGTCTTGCATCTACTAAAGGGACACCATCTATAACATATAGCGGCTGATTGCCTCCCTCCGTTAGTACGCCATAACCTCTCATGATTATCTTGGTAGATGAACCGGGGCCACCGGTATTGGATATTTCAGCTCCCGGGATTTTACCAGCCAGGCCATCAAAGGCATTTACATTAGCTGTGCGGTTTATTGTTTCACTGTTAAATGTGGTAGTTGCATATCCAACCTTTGCTTTTTTGCTTGTTTGCCCAAGCGCGGTAACCACGACTTCTTCCATAACAGAAGGCCTTAATGTTATTGACACATTAGTTTGATTACCGACACGCAGTTCACTTTGTCCAAAGCTTTGAGCACTAATCACCAATATATCACTTGGTTTTGCGCTGATAGAAAACTCCCCGGCCGAATTAGCGGGAATGCCTTTGGAAGTTCCCTTTATAATAACGGATGCTCCTACAACCGGATCACCTTTACCATCGATTACTTTGCCGGATACCACCCGGTTCTGTGCAAATGCCAATGCCCCACAAAGCATCAGCATTGTAAGCAATGTTAGAAATCTTTTCATGGATTGTTTTTTAAGTTTTGATAGAAAGAAGTAAAAAGTTTTGTTTGAGAAGTAACCAGAAGGCAACAATATCTGTTAATATGTTTCAGAATTTCATGCCTTAATTACTGAAGCATGAAATTTTAAATGCAAGGCATGGAAAATTATTTCTGAAAAGAAGCGATGTTTCAATTTTGTTAAAAAGTTGCCGCCCGAAATTTTCAGGCGGCTCTAAAATTTTAATACTTTATTTATTAATTATCCCAAAAAACCTTTGGAGCATATAAAGTTGATGGAGGTGTGTTGGCAGCATTATATGAATATTCACTTTGAGGATATACCAAACGACGTGGTACATCTCCGGGGCCTGTAGGAGACAGTGCCGGGCTTCCGCTCCTGCGCCATACCACCCATGCTTCCGGATTTAAATATAACGCGATAAATTCCTGTGTTGCTACTTTTGTAATTGCCTCGTTTATGCTGGTAGCCGGTAAAGCTCCCTGGGCTGATATATAGGCTTCGATGGCACTTTCACCTATTCCTAATTTTTCCATATTTGCACGGATGGCTTCATCATAAAAATTTTGTGCAGCCGCATAATCACCCGTGGATCTTAAAGTGGCCTCTGCACTAATAAATAATAATTCATCATAGGTAATTAGCTCAACCGGCGAATTCACCGCTCCATAATATTTGTTCAAACCACCAAAATGAGAACCATCTGCAGACTGGCCAAGGCCATCATTTACCGGGTCGATGAATACATCATAACGCGGATCATTTAATGTTTGTAATTGCATGGCAAGAGTACTGTTGGAAAAAGTTTCATCACCGGGACGGTCCCTGTTGAATTGGTACCATGGATTTGCGGCAGTTTCTGCAAGGCCAAATTTATATTGAGCGCTTTCCGCATTATCAGTAAAAGCCAAAGCAACTTCTGCCAGTGCTTTGGTTGCCATCGCAGCGTTTCCTTTACTTTGGTGTATGTATAATCTTGCTTTTATGGCATGTCCGAATTTTATCCATTTGAGTGCATCACCCCCGTAAATCCCATCATCCGCCCCCGGCGTAAAAACACCCCTGTGAGAATCAGACAACCGGTTAATACCAACATCAACCAGGCTCGCAATAGTATCATATAAAGCCTTATCATCATCAAAAACGGGATGGTAATTTCCATCTCCTTTCACAGCCTGTGAGTAAGGTATTTTGCCCCAGCAATCAACAGTTATCTGTAAGGTATATGCCATAAGAATCCTGGAAACTCCGGCATAAACATTATACTCTTTTTGGTCTGATAGATTTTTTAAAGTATCGATATTTATTATTGTAGAAGTATACAGATCGGGCCACAAATTATCAAAAACGCCGGGATTTAATCCATAAGCGTAATAGCTCTGTGACTGGCTGTTTGCTCCGAATACCTGCTGGGTAATCAATGAAGTGAACCTGGAAAGATCGCCACCCTGCGTGTATCCTAACGCGGCTTCAGATGTAGTCAAAATCAAATTTGGGGCTACATCCGTTGGAACATTCGGATTAACATTTACATCTGTAAAAAAAGATTTTTTACACGCACCGGCAAAGAATATAGTGAGCGCTATAAATATTATAAAAGATATTTTATTAGATTTCATCTGTTTAATTTTTTATTTCTTACGATTAAAAACCAATGTTTAAGCGAATACCGTAACTTTTTGTTCCGGGGTTGTTGAAGTAATCCAATCCCTGTGCATTAGCAGGGCCTGCCAAACTTGTTTCAGGATCTACCCCATCATATTTTGTCCATAATTTTGGATTGTTGGCAAATATGGTTACCGATAAACCGGCAATGTGCGATTTATTTAAAAAGAGAGATTTCGATAAATCGTATGTTAAACTCACCTGGCGGATTCTTGTAAACGATCCATCTTCAACATCTGTTTCCTGCCCACCCTGGAAACTGTTGCCAATGTTTTGCCAGTAATTTTGATTGTAGGTAGTTTGAATAGTGTTTGGTGCACCAGGGCCCGGTAACTCTGTTACACCATCTGGTGCATAATGTACTACCTGGCCCGTAGAACTTAGGTGGCCCAACAGGCCCTTGAATGTTACCGGGGTTCCCCTGTTGGAAGTCTCACCCGCCGTTCCTTTATTTGCTAATGCCCCGCGGGTACCATTATACACATCGCCTCCGTCACGTACATCAACCTGGAATCCAAATGAAAAGCCTTTGTAAGTTAAACTGCTTACTACTGAACCAATCCACTTTGGATTTGTGTTACCCACAACCATAAGAGGGCCTGTTCCAAATGCTACCGGTTGCCCATACCCCGGATCGGTTTTATCATCAGTAATTAAGAGAGGGCTCTTCAGATCAGTAAGATTTGAATGAGGAGTTGTGTTACCATAAATTACACCGAATGGTTGCCCGGCTACAGCATCAATTTCTGCTTCTCCTCCGCCAAAACCCGCTACAAAGAATCTATCAAAGCCTGGGGCTAATGAAACAACCTTGTTTTTATTAGTTGACCAGTTAAAGTTCAGATCCCATCTTAATCCTGAAGCCGTTTTGACAGGGGTGGTATTTAATGTTAATTCAATTCCTTTGTTGGTAATTGTAGCCGCATTTAATAATTTGCCTGCATAACCTGTTGAATAAGGAAGTGACACAGGGAAGATCACATCTTTTGATTTACTATAATATACGGTTGCATTTAAAGATATCCTGTCGTTTAAAAAACCTAAATCCGCGCCTCCTTCATAAGAAAAAGTATTCTCAGGTTTCAAATAAGCATTCCCAAGGTTTGTGTTTACATTGCTCAATTGATATCCCCCGAGATTGCCGGGAAATGGAAAAGTTATGCCGGTGGTAAATCCATCTTTTATTGCTGTTGATTTAAAAGGAGAGGTTAACGAATATACCGGTGCATCTTTACCTACCTGGGCAAATGAAGCCCTCAGCTTTCCATATGAAAGGATCTTATTATTTTGAAGGCTTTCCAACTCCGAAAATACCCATCCCAAATTTGCTGAAGGATAAAAGAAAGTATTGTTTGCTGCGGGCAATGTAGAGGATTCTTCATTCCTTCCCGTTAAGCTCAGGTACAACATTTTTTTATAATTCAACTCTACATCTGCATAATATGCCATGGTACGTTTTGTTTGTTTGTTTTCACTTGATAAATACGAACCAACATTGGAGATGTCGTAAAAATCAGAAGTAAGAAAACTATTTCCCTGAACGAAACGGTTATTCTGTGTAAGCGTAAAATAATTATGTCCTAATAATATCGAACCCGATAAATCTTTTGTGAGGGATTTTTTCATGCTGACGGTAAAATCAGAATTGAACTGCCTGTTGAAATAATCAACTAAATAAATAACACCTGCAGGGAATTGATTGGAGCCAATATCATAAGCGTTTTTATCAGATTGAGAATAAATATCACCGCCCAAACGATACGTAAAATTGATCCAGTCTGCTAAATCGTAAGTAACCTGGCCGTAACCAAAAACACGATCCAGGTCTGACCTGTATGGATTTTTATTTATGGTCCAGTAAGGATTATCATAGCCCCCTCCTCCCCTGTAATTTCTCTGGCTCCCATCGATCAGGAATGAATAAGAACCTGGATCACTTGCAGGGTTTGAAAGGCCATTGGAATTATCAAAAGTAGGGGGTGTGCGGGTTAAGCCCAGCATGATACTTGATAAACTGGAGCCTTGCTGTATCTTATCATTTGCCGAATTGGTATAAGTAACTCCACCGGATGCAGTAAATTTATTGGTGATTTTAGACTGGCCGCTAATACTGAACGTCGATTTTACATACTTACTTTTAGGAATGATCCCTGTTTGATATAAATTTCCCAAAGACATCCTGTAAGTACCCCTGTCATTACCTCCGGATACAGCAATATTATTATTGTATGTAACCCCTGTTTTAAAAAAACTATACCGGTCGTAAGGGATCACGGGAATTTTAGCGGATGGATCTGATTTACCAACAATATGGCCGTGTTTATCAAACGCATAATCAGTACTTCCATCCCAGGATAATGTGTCTAAGGCAGCGCCCCATGAAATGGAACCTCCATCTTCCGGTCCTGAATATTGGCCGCCGCTACCCTGTGAGAATTTATTTTGAAGAGAAGGCAAATTACTTACCTTATCAAATGTAACGGCAGAATTTAATGTAACAACCGAACCATGTCTTCCCGGAATTGCAGAACCTTTCTTAGTGGTTATAACGATAGCGCCACTTGCTGCCTGTATACCATATAATGCAGTTGCAGCAGGGCCTTTAAGCAATGTAACAGATTCAATGTCGTTGGGATTAATATCTATCCCCCTGTTGGAAGGTATGGCACCCCCGGTAAGATCTCCATTGGCGCCCGATGCTTTAAACCCTAAATTGGTAGGATCGAAATTATTGATACTATTATCAACCGGTACACCATCTATAACCATCAGGGGCTGGTTGTTGCCGGTTATAGAAGTGACTCCTCTTAAACGAACATAGGTGCCGGCGCCCGGATCTCCGGCACTATTGATTACCGTTATACCGGAAGCTTTGCCAGTCAATTCACTTAATGGGTTTCCGGAACCCGATTTATTTAATTGATCGCTCCCGATACTTTGAGTTGCATATCCCAATGACCGCTTTTCTCTTTTGATACCCAAAGCGGTTACTATAACCTCATTAAGGCTTTTAACTACCTGCTCCAGGTTAATATTTACAGGTTGCCCCGGCGCAGCTTTTACCGTTTGGGATGCAAAACCAACTCCTGAAAATTCAAGCGTAACATTTTTATTAGATTCGAGACTGAAGGTACCATCAGCATTAGTGCTCGTGCCTTTATCAGTACCTTTTATTTTAACAGACACATTTGACAATGGAGAACCATCTTTAGCGTCAAAAACATTACCGGTTATTTCACGGTTTTGCGCAAATACCAATGTTCCACAGAGCATTAGCATTATGGATAATGTTGAAAATCGTTTCATTGATTTTTTTTGAAATTTGAAATCGGACCAAGACAATGCCTTAACTATGTCAGAGGCAATAATTTTTATGAATATGTTTCATAACACGCCTGCATAGTTACCGAAGCGTGAAATTTTTACTGTAAATCATTAAAAAATATTTCTGAAAAAATAATTTTATTGAATGCTAAAGATTTGTGTGGGGTGATATAATGATCCTCTCTTTGCCATACATAAGTCAGGCAGGTCGTTATAGAAATTGGGAGCACTAAGAAAAAAGAAAAAGGGAATTTAAGAAAATATGTCGCGAATAAGCCAAAGTCATCAGCACTTCCAGATAGATCTAATTTTGCGATTATCCGTTACCGTTATGAATTGCGGGGGCCGGGAGACCGGGGTCACTTATCTTTT
>JBDTZL010000324.1:0-3966 GCA_040005125.1 Ginsengibacter sp. | reverse complement strand
GAAAGTTGCATTAAAGGTCAAAGCTAAACAAAAAAAGTTTCTGAAGGAGGATTTTTGTCAAAAGTCAATGGTCATTAGTCAATAAGAAAATAAACAATCCGACAATTGATCAATGACCATTGACCATTGACTTCTTAATAAAGTACCACCTTCTCCTTATCCCACTCCACTTTTACTTTCTGCGAGATAATTGAATCAATTGACTTTCCGCAATAGTCGGGCTGAATAGGCAGTTGGCGGCTAAACCTGCGATTGATCAGCACACACAGTTCTACTTTTTTAGGGCGTCCAAAGGCTAATAATGCATCTAAAGCAGCCCGGATGGTTCTTCCTGTGTACAGTACATCATCTATTAATATCACATTTTTGTCCTCGATAGAAAACGAAATATCCGTTTGGTTAGGATGATGAAGTTCTTTGCGGATGTCGTCCCTGTAAAAGGTAATATCCATTTTGCCATAATGAATTTTATTACCCGGGTTGATTTTATTAAGCTGATCAAAAATTTTATTTGACAAAAAAATTCCCCGTGGCTGTATGCCAATTAAAACAACCGACGAAAGGTCAGAATGGTTTTCAATTAACTGGTACGCCAATCGTTCTATAGTAATATGAAGCTGGTATTTATTTAAGATTGTTTTCAGGTGTGGGTTATTAATTTATTGGTTAATTGGTTCATTGGTTTATTGGTTTATTAGGTTATTAGTCAATAAGTTTATTTGGTTATTAATGAAACTCTGAACTTTAAGGCCTCACCCCAACCCATCTCCTTCAGAGAGGGAACTACCTTACCATAAGAAACTTTGAACTTTAACTTTCAACCTTCACCTACTTTCTCTTCATTCATAAACGGGTACCGGTAATTCACAGCAGGATTGAAGGTTTCCTTAATCGTTCTTGCACTAAGCCAGCGGTACAGATTAAGAATGCTTCCCGCTTTATCATTGGTACCACTGCCCCTGGCGCCGCCAAAGGGTTGCTGTCCCACTACCGCCCCGGTAGGTTTATCATTAATATAAAAATTACCGGCACTGTTCGCTAATTTTTTTGTTGCAAATTCCACAGCATACCGGTCCTGGGCTATAATTGATCCTGTAAGGGCATAAGGTGAAGTTGAATCAACCAATTTAATGGTTTCCTCAAACTTATTTTCATCATAAACATAGATGGTTAGCACAGGCCCAAAAAGCTCTTCGCACATGGTAACATAGCGGGGATCAGAAACTTCGATCACTGTAGGCTCAATAAAATAACCATCGGTTTTATCGCATTTGCCACCGACCAGTATTTTTGCATCTTTATCTTTTTTAACGCGTTTAATATATCCTTCCAGCTTATCAAAGCTTTTTTCGTCAATCACCGCGTTAATAAAACAGGTAAAATCTTCCACACTGCCCATTTTCATGGTTTTTATTTCAGATACCAACTTTTTCTTTACCTGCGCGGCAATATTTGACGGAATATAGGCTCGCGAAGCAGCAGAACATTTTTGGCCCTGGTATTCAAATGCGCCCCGGCATAAAGCAGTTACTATCACTTCAACATCCGCGCTTTTATGTGCCAATACAAAATCTTTCCCTCCTGTTTCCCCCACTATTCTTGGATAAGATTTATATAGCCCCGTATTCGCTCCTATTAATTTCCACATGCTGTTAAATACACCGGTACTCCCTGTAAAATGGATCCCTCCAAAATCCGGGTGATTAAAACAAACTTCACCCAATACAGGGCCATCAACAAAAATTAAATTGATAACGCCATCGGGCAGCCCCGCTTCTTTTAAAATACGCATAAACATTTGTGCACTGTAAACCTGTGTGTATGCACATTTCCATATCACAACGTTCCCGCACATAGCCGCAGATGTCGGGAGATTACCTCCTATAGCAGTAAAATTAAATGGAGTGATCGCCAAAACAAATCCCTCAAGCGGCCGATATTCCATCCTGTTATAAACGCCGGGGCTGCTTACAGGCTGCTGCTGATAAATTTCACTGAGGAAATGAACATTAAATCTTAGGAAATCTATCAGCTCACACGTACCATCAATTTCCGCCTGGTAAACATTTTTGCTTTGGCCAAGCATTGTCGAGGCTAACATATAAGGCCGGTATTTTGTGGCAAGAAGTTCGGCCGCTTTTAGAAAAATATTTGCCCTGTTTTCCCAACTGGTGTTTGCCCAATTATCTTTTGCCTTCAGTGCGGCGTTTATTGCTTTTTTTACATGTGATGCATCACCATAATGAAAACTCCCTAACAGATGATTTTTTTCATGTGGTGGATGTATGTCAGTTCTTTTTCCCGTACGCACTTCTTCAGCACCAATGTACATGGGAATATCAATCTTTTTGCTTTTCAGTTCCTTTATAGCCTTTTTCACCAACTCTCTTTCATGGCTTCCGGGCGCGAAGTTCAACACAGGTTCGTTAACAGGAATGGGATAATAAAAATTTCCGGTATTCATACTTTATCATTTAAGTGAATATAATGACTGCAGAATTTAAAAAATAAAGATAGAATCCCAGCAAAAAATGCCACAACTGCTTATTTTTTAAGATACATCACTTCTTTCACGAGGCTTACGGTACGGGGAACATCGGGCAAATATAAAGCCACCAAATTGGGTGCATAATGCATAGGAGCATCCGCCGATGTTATTCGCCTGATGGGAGCATCAAGATAATCAAATCCTTCTTTTTGAATGCGGTAAGCGATTTCGGAAGAAACAGAAGCAAAAGGCCATTGCTCTTCGACAATTACAAGCCTGTTTGTCTTTTTAACTGAATCCAGGATAGTATGCCAATCCATTGGGCGAATAGTTCTCAAATCAATTACTTCCGCACTTATATTTTCTTTGGCAAGTTCATCCGCCGCACCCAATGCAACCTTCATCATTTTATTGAATGAAACAATGGTAACATCCTTGCCTTCCCTGGCAATTTTTGCTTTACCTATTGGTATTAAATATTCTTCTTCAGGTACTTCCCCTTTCTCACCATATAATACTTCACATTCCATAAAAACCACAGGGTCATTATCACGGATGGCGCTTTTCAATAATCCTTTTCCATCGTAGGGATTACTTACGGAGACAACTTTCAGCCCGGGGATATTGGCATATAATGATTCGAAAGCTGTTGAATGCTGGGCGCCTAATTGGCCGGCACTTCCACCAGGGCCGCGAAAAACAATCGGGCAGCCAACCTGTCCGCCACTCATCGCGAGCATTTTTGATGCCGTATTTAAAATCTGGTCAAGCGCCAGTGACGCAAAATTCCATGTCATATATTCAACGATAGGGCGAAGGCCGTTTTGTGCAGCACCAACAGCAATTGCTGTAAACCCGAGCTCCGAAATTGGCGTATCAATGACTCTTTTTTCTCCAAACTCTTCCAGCATCCCCTGGCTCACTTTATAAGCGCCGTTATATTCGGCTACTTCTTCTCCCATTAAAAAAACGCTCTCGTCCCGTCTCATCTCTTCATTCATTGCTTCACGCAATGCTTCTCTGAATGCTATTTCTCTCATATAAAAATTTGATTGGCAAAAATATTGGTTACGGAGCAAATGAGCAAAACTCAATTGCAGCCAAATCATTATCAGGGCATAAGCTCTGAAAGCTTGTCTGTTAATTTTTTCCCGAAAACATTTTTCGCAATTATTTTGCCGTCTTTGTCCAATAAAAGATTAGACGGTATTGCTTTAATGCCATATTGATCTGAGGTTGAATTTTTCCAGCCCTGTAAATCAGAAACCTGGGTCCAGCTTAGTTTGTCGTCTTTAATCGCCTTTTCCCATTTATCTTTTTTGGTATCATAAGAAACGCCAAAAACTGTAAAGCCCTTATTTTTGAAACGATCATATGCGGCCACAACATTAGGATTTTCACGCCGGCAAGGTCCGCACCAGCTCGCCCAGAAATCCAGTAAAACATATTTGCCATGTAAGGAAGACAAACTTATTGTA
>JBDTZL010000135.1:0-40346 GCA_040005125.1 Ginsengibacter sp. | reverse complement strand
GTATAAGTTTGTACTAAAGATAGTATATTTTTATACTATCTGCAAATTATTCCATATATTCACAGCTATTAATTTATTGGTGCAAAGTAATGGTGCACTATTACTAAAATGTTTGAAAAAAAGTCTTTTGTGTTCAGCGACAATTATCCTATAATGCTTATAAATAAAATCTGAAATTATAATTTCATCTTCAGTATCAAGCATTGAAACTATGGATTTTCTCAATGTTGAAATTCGCGCGGATCCCTTAACGTGTTTTTTCTTAATCCGATCAGGCAACATATGGTTTGAGGAAGAATTTTTTGGCCCTATACCGATATAGCTCAAATAAATTTTGGATTCTTATGATTAAAAAAAAACAAGTTTTTGCATATTGGTATTTTCATTTTAATTAAAGCTTTTTCACCTGCAAACCAATGATAATAATCTTTCAATTGAACAATGGAATAATCAATTTTCAAAATATTCGATTTGTAAAAATTCGGCTTGTTAAATAAATAAGTCAAATCACTCATAGATGTGAAAAGTTTAAATACTTAATATTAGGTAATGCACAGGTCACAACCCTTCCATAATAAAGCAACCGGATATCCGGAATGTGTCAATTATGATTTGAAAAATTTAAAAATATTGATACCTGGAAAATCTTTTGGTTTGAGGATACCTTAACCATAAGGCAAATCAATTATTCCCTAAACCAATCTGCTAAGGTGTCGGGTTAAACTCTTAGAAAATTTAAACCTTTATTATGCAATTCGTTCTGTATTTAACGAAGGAGAATGTGCTACTTTCATGTCCGTAACTATTTTAAATACCTAATCGTTTAAAATCGACTTTTCTGGTGCCTTCTACAATTTCAGGAATATTAACGTCATAATAATTCTTAGTAGTTTCTTCTTTATTATGCCCCATCATTTTGGAAACAATTGGTCTGCACCGTAACGTATCCAAAGCTGTGCATTCGTATGACGGGCAACTTTGTTGCTGACCTTTTTATTAACTCCTGCAACTCCCGCGATTTCTTTAAGGTTTCGATTGTAAGCGGGTTCTTCAATAAATACAGCAGGATTTAATACTCTCTTCTCTAATGCCGAAGATTGATATTTTCGTATGATAGCTGAGGCACCAGGGAACTTGAACAGCGGAATGATGGTTTGATTATCATTTTTATCCCTTGCGCCAACAATGATTTGCCCATATTCTTCATCTTCCAATAGCTGATCTTTTGTGAAGATGAGTAAGTCTTTATAATAATAGGCGGTATACACCTGGAACAAAAATAAGTCCCGATCCCTGGTTAGGTATTCTTTTCCTTTTGGAAAAATTGCTGATTTCCATTTCAATATTTCGGGAATTTCCAGGAAGGTTCTTTTGGCTTTTTTACTTTGATCTTAACGTCATCGAATAAAAACGCCATTTGTGAGGAGTCGGGATAGTTTTCCTTTCTCGCGTTCCTGATTACTTTCTTAAACGCTTCCATATATTTTTTACAGGCTGCACCATCCAAATTTAATGTAGTCTGCATAAACTTGTGAAACTCTTTTATTAAAGTGTTATCAATATCAGAAAAGAAAAGTTACTTCCTGAACCTTTGCAAATGGGTGAGACAAGTCCTGTATTTTTTAAGCGTATTTATTTCCGGGCGGACTAGTTATATAATTTTGCATGAATTCGAAGAAAGAGTTTATATCCCCTTTTCTTTTCAGATGCAGAACGATCGTTTCAAAAGTCAATGTGTTGTTGAAAGTGAAACCTCTCTTGATCAAATCACGCAGCAGAGCTTTCTTTTCAATGATCTTATTGTTAATCTCAAATGCAAAGTGATGGGATGGCTTTACCCACGCATCTTCTTTGCCACTCCATTCTTCGGGCCGTATTTTTTGCGGGGTGTCAATTTTGTATTACCGGGCATCTTCTCCAATCTTGATTCGGATATGAATAGAATATGTCCCAGACTTGTTTACTTGATTACGCCAGTTTAAAACTATAGCTATGTTAGGTATATTCATTATGAAATATAGGTAATTCCAAAAAACCGTAAAACAAAACCGTAAACGAATAAACGGAAATTAAAAGGAATCAAACGTAGCTACACAATAGAAAAAGCTTACCAGCATTGATTTTGATAAGGGTCTGATTCTTTTTAAGAAGTTTTAATTCTTGCTTAAAGTAGCCTCGACAGGAATCGAACCTGTATCTGGAGCTTCGGAAACTCTTATACTATCCATTGTACGACGAGGCCAGTCTTATGTATGATGTACGATGCGTGATGTACGATGTTTATGAACTATATTTGAAATTATAACTTTTTTATTTTGCGAACTGCGTAACATTACTTCCGAATATTTTTACCGCAATGGCAAGTAAAATAACACCAAAAAATTTTCTTACCACAATCAATCCGCTTGGGCCTAACGCTCTTTCAATCCATTTTAGTGATTTCAATACTACAAAAATCACAATACAGTTGATGAGGATCCCTATCAAAATATTGACATCGTGATAGTTTGCCTTTAGTGACATGATCGTGGTGAGTGTGCCTGATCCCGCAATCAATGGGAAGGCTATCGGGACCACACTGCCACTTTTTGGATTATTATCCGGCTTAAAAAAATCAAGCCCTAATACCATTTCAAGCCCTAAAATAAAAATCACGATGCTTCCCGCTACAGCAAATGAATGCACGTCGAGCCCTAACAAACTAAGAAAGGGCTGGCCTACAAATAAGAATAAAACCATGAAGGCCCCCGATGCCACTGTAGCCTGCGTTGACCGGATAGTGCCTCCCATCTTATCTTTCAAAGAAATTAAAATAGGTATAGACCCCAGAATGTCTATCACTGCAAAAAGTGTGAACGTAACTGTTATCAGTTCCTTTTGCGATATGGCGTTAAAATCGGCCATTTAGTTTTTTTGCAAATGTAGCATAGTTGAACCATAGCAAAAGAAACCTCTATCCCAAAAAGCAATTCTTAATATCAGGCTTAAAAAATCCATTATTAAAAATGTAGAATGTCCGTTCTCTGAATGATTCAGATTTGGAAAATACGAAAGCTTAATTTCAAACGAACAAGGTATTCGGAGATACTTTTACAGGTGTCCCGCCACTTGAAGTGGCCTGACACCTGTAAAGATCAACAGTGACAGGTAACTGACCAGATAATTAAATGCCTTTTCCAACAAATAACTAATTATAATTATGAAGGTTGTATAGATTTATGGGAAATTAATAACCAGAATAACTATTAAATTGTCTTTCTTATTTTATAGAAACATATATTATTGTGATACCATCACTTCTTTATGAATACAACGGTATTTGGGCTAAGGCCTGGCGCTACTGAAAATGAAAATTTCTTTTTCCCTGTTTGATCAAAACAAAAAACTTCACCGGAAGAAACATAATCTTTTGCATCACCCACATATACATCGCCTGTGGCAACATCAATATTCAAAGCATAAGACAAGGTGATAATGGTACCATCTGTAACAAAATTGGATGAAGTTGCGGAAAAATCGGTTGTATTCAATGTCCTTACATTCGCGGAACCCAGGTAGCCCCCGGTTGCATATAGCAACCCATTGTAAAAACGAATTTTACCAACTGCTGTGTCAGCAGACTTTGTAATTGTATTCGTTGCAGTATTTACTTTTACTAATTTGGGACTAATAGATCCGTAATCCCCGATACATCCTACGTATATATTGCCGGCATCATCAGCGGCTATCGCACTTGGGTTTGTACCTACTGTAATTTTCGAAGTTTCAGTTAATGAACTTAAGTTTATTACAGAAACTGTAGAGTCATACCCCGGGGTGATGCCTCCCGAATTGGCAGCATACAAATTATCCCCTGAAACAACCATCTGTTCGGGATTAGCCCCCACGGTAATAAACTTATCTACTGTTAAGGCAGCGGTATCAATAACAGCCACGGTCCCATCCCAGGATGATACAAACACTTTATTTTTATAAGCAACTATAAAACGTGGAGTGCGTGGCTGTGCGGATGCATTTTTTAGATCAATTTTTTTAATATTTTTTGCAGTAAGCGCGTCGTCTATCTCGAGATAGCTTGATACATTCATTACAATATATAGTTTACTGCCATAAATGATCATGTCGTTACCGGTATCGCCTAACCCACTCCCATTTACATTCCTGTAAAAGTCTGTTGTGGATGTACTGGTAATAAAATCGTAATAAGTAAGTGTGGTATTATTACCATTAAATGAACCCTCGCTCAAAGCATAAACGCCGGTTGTTATTTTGGGCTCCACCGCAGTCGGTTTATCATCTTTTTTACAGGATACTACAGAAGCAATCACAGCCATTGCCATTAAAGAGAATCTGATTTTTTTCATTGTTGTTATTTATAAATTATGAATAGTTATACCGATTTTAAAAGACCTTCCAGGCATTGGAAAATATTTAACCACGTCAAAATATTTGTTGGTTACATTATTTATTTCTGCCTTTATGGTTGATGTAAAATGTTTGTTTGTGAACAGGTGGCAAATAAAAATATCATGCGTTACCCACCCGGGCAATTGATTGAATGGATTGTTTTCACCAAGTGTATACCTGTTCCCTGAAAATAAAATGTTATATCCGCCACTCCAGTTCTTATAATTGAGACTGGCCATAGCAGACCCCGAATTATCGGGAGTATAAGGAATCCTGTTTTTATAAGATGCGCTTGCAGGGTCTGTTACATCTGTCGCCTGCTGGTAAGTATATGCTATTCGTGTAAACCATCCCAATACAGGCGAAAATTTACCGGTGGCCTCAGTTGTAATATCCAACCCTATTACCCGTACCTTTCCTAAGTTGAGCATCGTCCACACAAATAGATTTTGATTTGGAACCGCTATTATCTTATCTCTAATTGTATTAAAATAAGCATCGGTACTCAGGTTTAATTGTTTGATCTTCCCCGTGAAATTTTTTGAGTAAGAAATGCCAAGGTTGTATTGTTTGGAATATTCGGGGCGTAATTTATTGTTGCCGATAAAATTATAATAGAGGTCGTTGAATGTGGGCATTCTGAATATATCCTTGTAAAAGAACCGGAGCAAATACGGGCTGGTACTATCGGGTTTAAAACTTACAGCAATGGTTGGCGTAAGTTTATCTTTATTGGTTGCGGAAGTTCCAATCTCCGTTTTATCATCTATATGCGTATATAATAAAGACCCGGTTAATTGCCAAGCCATTCCGGAATATTCTGCAGAAAAGCTATTCCACAGGCTCAGCCTGGATGGTACCGCGAAGCCGGTTAAATTAGCTGTAAGCTTTGAAGAGGAAGCATCCGAAGCCAGGGACATCGAAAAGCTTTGAGTTATTTTTTTGCTGACAGCCGCACTGGCATAAATTTCCTGTTGTTTATAACGATCATCAAGCCCTCCCTGGTTATTTAAAAAGTCGGGATCGGTGTATCTCGTAAAAGTGTGGGAATATTTTGCAGAAATAAGTAAGGCGATGGTTTTATTGAACTCTTTATGGTAACGGCTTTGAACAAAAACATCTTTGTTCCATAATTTTTGTACAGACCGGTCATTAAAAAAAATAACAGCACCCGGTAAACCTCGTCTGGAAGTATAACCCCAGAGTTTTGTTTGCAGATCAGAATTATCACTGAACTTTTTTACAAAATTTATTTCACCCTGGAAGGATCGTATTTCTGAATTATCACGGGTTGTTTTTTTAGAAAAGCTGCCATTATTAATGTAAAATGGATAATTGCCTTTGGAAAAAACTGATTCAACATTGGCGCTGATACTTTCATTTTTACCTGTGGGTAAATATATCCCCGCAAATGGCTGCCACAAGCCAAAAGAGCCCGCCTTAAGGGCTGCCTGCCAGGTTGATTTTGAAAAATTAACCGGATTAAAAGTGTTGGTTGTTATCGCGAGCACCGATGAAGATGCGAAAGATCGTGCGGGTAGTAAAAGTCCTGGTGGATTTGCCTGGGATAGTTCTATTGATTGTACAAACGTTCCGGAGAACCTGCTAAGATCAATTTGCCCTGATTGTATATCTGAAACCGGGATGCCATCATACATAATTCCTGTATTGGTTGCGCCGAGACTTCTTACAGATATGGTTTTTAACCCGCCTGTTCCACCATAATCTTTTATTAAAACACCTGAAAAATAACGGGCAGCATCTCCTACTGACTGTGCATTCAATTGCAGGAGTGCCTGGCTGTTTAATGTTTGTGCAGGAATGGTGTTTTTAAAAGTATTGAGCTTGTTTTTTCCAATAACTGTTACTTTTTTTAACGTAATAGAGCTACTGTCTGTTACCTGTGAAAAAATTGAAGAAGGGATAAAATATAATGGCAGTACAAGCAATATATGCCCTGGTACCACCTTATTGATTGTATTATATATTTTTTGTGTGATGAACATTTTATTACAATAAATAATTCATTCATCAGCTGGAAATCGCTTTTGCGAAAGAGGGATATGATGTAAAAAAATGAATACTTATATCCCGCATGCCTTTCACCCGAAAGCTAAGCGATGAATATTTTTAACTGGCAGGTCTTCTGGCTTGAGTGTTAACTTCTACCTTCCCATCCCGCCTAAGGCGGAACAGTGGTGTGAGAGAAGTTGCCTTCGTCCCTCCCCTTCAGGGAGGCCAGGTGGGGCCACTTTACAGCTACGGGGATAGCTCCGGAATTTAACCGGATTCCCTTTTAACCCCGATTTGAAATCGGGGACCAATTACAGCCGCAAATGTAGGGGCAAATGTTTTGAAAGTCAAAAACTAATTTTTCATTTTTGTTCACTTCCTGTTGTCTGAACTATGATTTTTGTGATTAATGACTACCATGATTCAAATAGTATATTATGACCTTTTTACGTGCCAAAAGTCCCTCGCATCCGGCAAGGGTCTTCACAGCATGAACTTTTGAATTAAATATTTTTTGAGTAATACTCTGGCGCAACAGTCAAAGTCTCTTTGGAACTTAGAAGCTATAAAGTCCCCACCTGAGGCGGGATTTAGGGAGTTTTCTTTTCAGCGCCAAGTCCTCACGGAAATTCCATTTAATTATGATGTTTAATTTGTGAAGATCCCGTCGGCACGGTGAAGATCTCTTTGCTATTTAGAAGCTGCCAAAGTCCCCTTCAGGGGATTTAGGGGTTTTAAACCTGATACTGCCCTAACAGGGTGCGTTTCATGTGCGTAAGGCCTCTTCAAAAATTATGAGTAATCAACCAGCCGGGTTGGGATATTTTTCACCATTCCATAGTTTTTTTGTATTTTAAATCCACCCTTATGTAGTTGATAACAGTTATTCATTAACCTGTATTTATTATAGTGGCTCGAATATCCAAATTATTCATAATTTGTTTGGTGTGATTGTTGTGGCAAATAATTTCCTTTAATCCACTTATGATCTTTTCAAAAAATGAGTAAAATTCTTGTAGTTGACGACGATGAAGATATATTGACTGTAGTCCAGATAGTGTTAAAAATGAATAATTTTACTGTTCGGGCAATCTCTAAATGGGAAGATGTTGCCAATTCGGTCAAAAACTTTTCTCCTGATTTAATATTGCTAGATGTTGCACTTCGTGGCGCAGATGGGCGGGAGATATGTAAGCGATTAAAAAAATCAAATGAAACTCAACATATCCCGGTAATTCTCTTTTCGGCTCATTATGACCTTGTGAACAATGTTCATGAATGCATGGCGAATGGGTTAATTACAAAACCCTTTGAAACATCTTATTTGTTAGAAACCATCAGGAAAAATATAGCATAATTATTGAGTACTAAATACTCCTGTGTTGGCAAATAATGTTATAGAAGGATCTGGATAATTGGAAGCTAACACCTATGCATCCGCCTTACGAGGGTGACGTAATCATTTAATTAAAGTTCTATACCGTCATTATTATGCTGGTATAGCTATGTAATCAATTAATCTTTTTATGAGAACTGCAATTTTTCCGTTCCTCATTCTTTTCCTTGCCCCTTGCGTTTTAAAAGCCCAGAATGATTCTATAAAAAATGTTTCAAAACTTTTAGATCTTTCATTGGAAGAGCTGATGAATATCAAAGTAGTTACTGCTTCCGGTTACCTTCAAACAACTTCAGAAGCGCCCTCAACGATCACAGTTATTACAGCCCAACAAATTGCCGACAGGGGATATGAGCAGCTGGAAGGTGCTTTACGGGATATTCCAGGCATAGACATGATCCATATAAATGGTTATGCGCCAACCCTCATCTATTTCAGCGGCATGTATGGTGCTGAAAATCTTAGAGCATTATTAATGATTGATGGCATAGTTGAAAACAATATCCTCGGCACCAATGACATCGCTGGGCCGGCTTATAGCCTTCATAATGCAGAACGTATTGAAATTGTCTGGGGGCCTGTCTCTGCGTTGTATGGCGCCAACGCTTTCGGAGGCGTCATTAATATCATTTCAAAAAAAGGCGCAGATATCGATGGCTTGCAGGCCGAACAGGGATTCGGCAGTTTTAATACATCGTTTGAAAAATTAAGAATGGGATTAAAGAAATCAAAATTTGAATTTGCTGTGGCAGCAACATTGTATAGCACAGATGGCCCGAAGTTTGGCAACCGGGATCCCGACTATTCCGGCTCATATGTTGACAGGGCATATTCATTTAATGGCTCTGTGAGCTATTATGCCAGGAATTCTAAAACTACTTTGGGTTACCGCACTTATAAAACTCCCATGGGCTGGGGAACCTACTCAAACAGCCCTACCACGTATCTCGGGCTTCCTCCCCAGGGTTACAATAACCAGGGCATTGTAGGAGTTATACAAAGAGATATAAGGGGAGAGAAATCAGGGTTGGACGATTCCTATTTACGAACGTGGTTTATTCAAAATGAATATAAGCCAAATAATAAATTAAACTTTCTCGGCCGTATAGTATACCGCGAAACAGGCACGGCTGAAGATTCCTATATATATGTAACAACTGATGGCAGAAGACTTATACGTCTTCCGATTGCCAGTTATTCCAACCGGATTTCAGGAGAGCTCTCAGCAAACTATTCCCTTTCGGAAAATCATAAATTTTCTGCAGGAATAGATTATTACCGGGATAATGTGGAAGCCGGTGCCAGGCAATCAACCCTTGATCTTACTACTATTTATCTTATTGACGGTGGGATACTGTTACAAATATCCATGCAACTTTTTTGCCAAGAGCACATGATATAAGAAATAATTTCGGAAGTTATTTTCAGTATATTTTGACTGCCGGCCTCCTGGGGAAAACAAGTTTTACGTTTGGCGGCAGATACGACCATAATAGCTATTTTGGAGACGCCATAAGTCCAAGAATTGCTATTGTGAACCAACCTGGTAAAAAACTTACTTTAAAATTTCAGTTTGGTACTGCTTTTCGCGCGCCTACCAATTTGGAAATACACCAGACTCCGCCTTCAGGCAACTTCCAGCTCGAGAAAGAGAAGATAAGAAACTACGAGACAAATGCCATTTATTCCATCTCCAAAAACTTAAGACTACAGGTAAACGGGTTCCGCAATGAACTTACTGATGTTATTGTTTTAGGCAACCTTTCGGGGTTAACCCCCGACAAAAATCCCGGCGTTATCACTGTGAACGGTGCGGAAACCGTTTTAGACATAGCTATCACAAAAAATATTTCCGGCTTTCTGAATTTTACTTACCAGGACTCAAGAGGAAAAAACCTTATTACGCATACTTCGGGAGAAGTTCCCGGTATAGCCAGGATTAAAGGAAATGCAGGTATCACAATACATGCGGGCGACCTTTTTATCATTAGCCTTTCCGGAAACCAGGTGGGTACCCGTCAATCGCCAAGAACCGATCCTTACGGTCCCGTGAAAGGGTATTTTCTTGCAAACTGTGCTATCAGCACTGGAAAATTATATAAAAACAGGATTACAACCAGTTTAAATATCCATAATATACTTAATACAAAATGGCTTGACCCCGGTTTTCGAACCGCAGACGGGCTTTTATATTCAACGGTTCTTGAACAACCGGGTGTTAACGGGCTCTTTAAAATTGGAATAAACTTTTAGGATTGCATCAGTGTTATAAACCTGGGTAATAATATCATTTTTCAGATTGGCCTTTTGGAACAATGTCTTGTAACAATTTAAATTTTATGTTGAAAAAAATCCTGTTCATCATACTGTTCTGTTCTTCCTGGAGAACTACAGTAGCCCAAACAGGGAAACAGGAAGCTAATCTTAAGGCCGTCTTCATTTATAATTTCACCAGGTATATCGATTGGGATACAAGTAATATAGAAAATGAGTTTGTCATTGGCATTATTGGTTCAACTGCCGTTACAGAGCCGTTAGATGAAATAGCTAAAACCAATACAGTAAAAAACAAAAAAATAGTTATCAGGAATTTTAGTAACCCCGATGAAATCACTCCGTGTAATATTCTTTTTATTTCAGCAAATTCTACATTTTCTCTTTCGTCGGTTTTAGCAAAAATAAATAAGGGAACACTTACCATAACTGAAGAAGCCGGCTCCGCAGAACAGGGCTCCGCTTTTAATTTTGTAGTTATAAATGATAAACTTAAGTTTGAAGCCAATGTAAAGTCTATAAATGCAGCAGGTTTAAAAGCAAGCTCACAATTATTAAAGCTTGCCATAATAGTTAATTAAAAAAGCCGGAAATCTTTATTCTCTTGCCATTCAAAATTGTTTAATCTACGTGACATATCAATAAGAAATAAACTTGTACTCATGCAGGTTTTTACCAGCGTGGTCGTGCTGGGCCTTTGCTTTGCAGCATTTGTTGTTACTCATATTAAAGACTATAAACAACGTAAAGCAGACAGCATGATCAGTCTCGCACAGGTCATAGGTTCCAATAGTATTTCAGCAATCCAGTTCCAGGATAATGATGCTGCCAGAGAAATTTTATCAGACCTGAAAAAAGTAGCCCCTGAGGTTGTAAATGCCTGCATACTGAATAGGAAAAAAAATGTTTTTGCCAGTTACAGAAAACCTGGAGCAGATACCTTTGATTTTTCTTCAAATATTTTAAACGGGAAAAAGTTTGAGTTTAACTCAAAGCAACTACTGGTAAATAATAATATCATTAATAATAAGGAAACAATCGGAACAGTTTGTTTGGCAGTTGACCTAACTGAATTGGATACTATAAAGAGTACACAATATAAGATTGCTATAGTATTATTGATCGTTGGGGTAGGGCTTGCCTTTTTAATAGCCATTGGCGTGCAGCGTTATATTTCAAACCGGCTTTTATACCTCGTGAACATTATGAAAAAGGCGGGTAAAACCGGTAATTATAAAAGTCATGTTAGTACAGAAGGCAGGGATGAAATCAGTACACTATCCCTCGTTTTTAACAAGCTGATGGACCAGATAATGGAAAGCCAGCAAAAAAAAGATGAATTTATCGGGATCGCAAGCCACGAGTTAAAAACTCCTTTAACGACCATTAAAGCGTATTTGCAGGTGCTCGATTCAATTGAAAATAAACAGCCTAATAAGCAATACGTTCAAAAGGCGCTGGATAACGTAAATAAACTACAGCAACTCATTTCCGATCTTTTAGATGTCTCCAGGATTCAAAGCGGGCAATTGCATCTTGACATAAATGAATTTGATGTTGATTCACTCATTGATGAAACCATTGCCGCATTTCAAATCGTTTCAGTGCATCATAAAATTATAAGAAATGGCCCTTTGATCCACCAGGTTATATCTGCCGACCGGCAAAAGATTGAACAGGTATTAATAAATCTTTTATCTAATGCCACAAAGTATTCGCCTGATGCACAGGAGGTGATCGTTGGCACAAAAAAAACCGATTCAGAATTGATCATAAAGGTGGAAGATTTTGGCATCGGGATAGAGAAGGAAGAACTAACCAAAGTTTTTGATCGCTTCTATAGAACAAAAGGAATGTCGGTCCTCATTTCAGGGTTTGGTTTGGGTCTTTATATCTGTAAGGATATTATCCAACGGCATCATGGCAAGATCTGGGTTGAAAGCGAAGAGAAAGGTTCTGTTTTTTATTTTTCATTACCTATAAATTTTACGGCAGTATAAATCTAAAATGCCTGTATGCATCCAATTTATAATTTGAGTGTTAAAGGTTGCCAACCTCCGGGGAGATACTATAAGTCACCAGGGAGCCTGTTAAAATTTGGGCGCCAGTGGGCGATAAGAAATACTATGCCTGGAGTACGGCTTCAACCGGGGCTATGTCAACAAGGGTTACCGCTTTAATTTGTTTGAATTTATTTCTCCTGAGAAAACGAATGTGTAATACTCCTATAAGCAAAGCAATAATCCCTTCAGCAAGTACTGTATTTTCTACACCAATACGTTGTGATATTGAACCTATGACCAAACCACCCAATGGCTGCATTCCAAAAAATGCCATCGCATAGAAACTGATCACCCGGCCACGCATAGCCGGATCAACGGTAGTTTGAATCAATGTGTTGCTGATGGTAATTTGCGACATCATACCAAAGGCTGCAACGATGGCAAATACAAGGGCTAGAGGATAATAAGTTGTATGTGAAAACAATACGAGTCCCGCACCAAAAACAAATGTATTGATCGCCAGTATTTTTCTAAGGTTTCTGCCGGGTTTTAACGACGCCAGGAATATGGCGCCTGAAAATGCGCCAAGCCCGATAACACTATCAATTACACCAAATGTGGACGCTGTTCCATGAAATATATCCTTGGCATATACCGGTATGAGTGTACTGAATGGTAAAACAAATAAACTGATGAGCGCCAACATTCCTATTACAAAAGCTATAGAAGGCGTTTTCTTAATGTAAACGAATCCCTCACGCAGTTCACCCAATACGTTTTTAGTACGTGGCTTCGAAATATATTTGGGCAGCTTCATTAATAACAATGAGACTATAACCGCAACAAAGCTTAATGCGTTTAGTCCAAAGCAAACGTCGTCACCAAATTTTTCTATAATGAGGCCCGCGATGCCGGGGCCAATCAATCTTGACAAATTAACCATGGAAGAATTTAATGCAAGGGCATTGGGCAGGTCTTTCTTATCATCTACCATTTCGTATACCAGCGATTGCCGTGCAGGCACATCAAATGCATTAACAATGCCCAGCATAACACTCAGCACAATGATCTCCCAAACAGAATAGTGTTTAAAAAATATTAAAACAGTTAAAAGAACCGCCTGTACCATAGATATAACCTGGGTTAGGAGAAGCACCTTGTAACGGTTGTAGCGATCAGAAACTACGCCCCCGATAAATGAAAATAAAAAAGATGGGAACATCGTTGCAAACAAGGTGACCCCCAGCATAAACTTAGAATGCGTAAGCGAGTATATCACCCAGCTTACCGCTGTTTTTTGCATCCATGTGCCTATTAACGAAATGGATTGCCCAATAAAATATAACCGGTAGTTATGGCTTTTAAAAGCACTGAATGTACTGATCTTCATAATTAATTTCCTGTTTGATTTGCCATATACTTATCATAGCAAAATCCTAATCAAAATCAACCAACTTAGTTAATGGCGCTATCGCACGGCGAAGCATCTCCTCTTCTTTTATAGAGCAGGTTTCCAGTAACGCCTTGTTCAGCCATTCGTCGCGCTCATTCCTTACCTTATACAATATATGCTGACCAGTCTTTGACAATGAAATAATTGATTTACGCCTATCTGTTTTTGATATCCTCCTGGTAATATAACCAAGCTCCAAAAGATGGCTAAGAATTTGAGACATAGACTGTGTGGTAATTTTTTCCATTGCAGCAAGCTCGTTGGGCAGGAGTTCTTTATGCTGGTCTAATAATGCAATAGTTGACCGCTCTGTAAGCGATAATTTTTCACCCGTTGTTGATTTGCTACGCAGCTTTTTTATTAACCTTGTAATTACCGTTCGCAGGTCAGAGGCCAGCTGCCCGCTTTGTTCGTTTATCATATTTGTAAAGCAAACTTGTAAGTTTACCTTACAAATTTACACAAGATCCGGTAGTTCACCAAAAAGGGTTAAGAGTTGTCAACTTTGAAGAGATGCCCGTAAACAATTAAAGTCTGGTAAGAAATTTGACAACCCTCACTATTTGAAATCCGGCAATTCACCAAGTGTTAAGGGTTGTCAACTTTAAGGAGATGTCTATAAACTATTAAAGCATGTTAAGAAAGTTGACAACCCTCCTCATTAAAAAGGTGATGGGCTTATGCATGTCCAGCCTCCATCTACAATCAAGCTTTGCCCGGTTATATGCTTTGCTTTGTCTGAGACGAGAAATAAAGCTGTATTGGCTATATCCGAAACTGAAGCGGGGCGCCCCATAGGAGTTATTGTTGACCAGGTTTTTGAATATCCCGGATCGTCGGACGTTCGTTCGGTTACAGTAGCGCCCGGTGCGATAGTGTTTACATTGATCTTATATTGCGACAGTTCTATCACTAAATTTTTTGCCAGCATTTCCAAAGCGGCCTTGCTCATGCCATAAGCCGCGAGGTCTTTATGTGCCTGGTGACCGGTTACCGAAGATGTAAATAATAAGGAACCGCCCGAGGGCTGCTTTTTCATTTGCCTGGACGCCGCCTGTGCCAAAAAAAAAGTGCCGCCGAGGTTAACCTGCATTACCCTGAAAAAAGATTCAGGCGGATACGTAAAAAAATCTCCAAATAAGGTAATACCTGCATTGGCAATTACGATATCAAGTTTACCATATTCCGTAACAGCCGTATCTACCATTTTTTGAATAAATACTATATCACTGGAATCTCCCGCGAGCGCTATGCAATTTCCGTCAGTATCTTCTACGATGTGTTTCACCGCATTAGCTGCTAAAGTTGGGTCAATATCGTTTAAAATAACGCTCGCTCCTTCTTTTGCAAGGTGGCTGCATATCTCAAAGCCAATACCCTGGCCGGCCCCTGTTACTATCGCTACTTTGTCTTTAAAGATCATGTTAGTTGTTTATTTTAGAGTCATTGGTCATTGGTCAATAAATCATTAGTCAATGTTGAATCGTTGCTCCTAATTGACCATCGGCTAATGACTTATTGACCTATTGACTTATTGTCCACCCTTTCTTTAATGCGAATCCCGCACAACCTCGCTACCCGAGCTTCCTTTCAAAAAATCCATATCAGCACCCAGGTGTGCCTGCTCTACATGTATTTGATACAAATGAACATACCCACGGGGATGAATTTTTTCAGCTTGTTTCCACACAGCCTTGCGGACAGATAATTCCTCAGGCGAAACTTCTAATTGTATGCTCCTGTTGTGTGCATCAAGGCTAATGATATCTCCATTTTGCACAAATGCCAGTGGGCCGCCAACAGCAGCTTCCGGTGATACATGCAACACTACCGTTCCAAAACCAGTGCCGCTCATTCTGCCGTCGGATATACGCACCATATCGGTAACTCCAAGCTCCAATAATTTTTTTGGCAATGCCATATTGCCTACTTCGGCCATTCCGGGATATCCTTTTGGGCCCACATTTTTTAACACCATTATACTGGTTGCATCAATCTCCAGATCAACGTCGTCTATGCGTGCATGGTAGTCTTCGATATTTTCAAAGACAACCGCTTTACCTGAATGTTTCAAAAGCGCCGGAGTTGCCGCAGAAGGTTTTATTACTGCGCCATTGGGAGCCAGGTTCCCTTTCACAATCAAAATGCCGGATTCAGGTTTAAAGGGATCAGTGATGGTACCTATTATATTACGGTCATACACTTCAGCGGCAACACAATTGTCACCTATGGTTCTGCCATTAACTGTTATAGCATCATTATGGATAATGGAAGACATTTCCTTTATTAATGCAGGCAACCCTCCTGAGTAATAAAGATCTTCCATATAATTCTCACCGGAAGGCTGAATATTGGCCAGCAGCGGAATGCCCTGCGAATATTTATCAAAATCATCTATATTCAATTCAATGCCTATCCTGCCTGCTATAGCCAATAAATGTATCACAAAATTGGTAGAGCCACCTATGGCTGCATTTATCATGATGGCATTTTCAAAGGCGTCGCGTGTGAGTATTTTCGACAAGGTGAGGTCTTCTTTCACCATTTCTACAATACGCCTTCCGGATAGCCGGGAGAGTACTTTACGACGGGCATCCGCCGCGGGTATAGATGAGTTATCGGGTAATGAAAGACCCAATGCTTCTACCATTACAGCCATGGTAGAAGCAGTTCCCATTACGGCGCAATGACCTTGCGTGCGGGCCATGCAGGCTTCGGCTTCCATAAATTCCCGGGATGTTATCTGGCCTAATTTATTGGCAGCATCAAAACGCCATACGTCAGAAGTACCAATGTCTTTTCCTTTCCAATGGCCCTTCAACATGGGCCCTCCCGAAATAACCAATGTAGGGATATTGACACTACATGCACCCATTACTAATGAGGGTGTTGTTTTATCACAGCCGCAAAGCAGCACAACACCATCGACCGGGTTGGCACGAATTGATTCTTCCACATCCATGCTTACAAGGTTGCGGTATAACATAGCCGTGGGCTTTATTAAAGTTTCCCCTAATGACATCACCGGGAATTCAACCGGGAAACCGCCGGCCTCCAATACTCCTTTTTTTACTGCTTCCGCCAAATCCCTGAAATGCGCATTGCAGGGTGTCAGTTCGCTCCAGGTATTGCAGATACCAATAACAGGTTTGCCGTCAAACATATCTGCAGGAATGCCCTGGTTCTTCATCCATGCACGATAAATAAATCCGTCCTTTCCTTTGCGCCCAAACCAATTTCTGCTTCTCAAGTGCTGTTCTTTCATGATTAAATGTATTACTATTCTCCGGTGTATTTTTTAAGATTGACATTTTTAACTCTATGTGCTTTTATGATATCATGGCTGGTCTGAATCACAGATTTACTGAGATTTATTGATTTCACAGATTTTGTTTTATGTTTTAATTGATGAGCCATTTTCTTATCCCGTGCAATCTTCTACTTACTCATCCGTGATTCAGACAATAGGCAATTGAATAATGAATGTTGTTCCTTCTCCTTCTTTTGTATCCACTTTTATTTCACCACCATGTGTTTTAATAATATCATAGCTTAAACTTAAACCTAATCCCGTTCCCTGTCCTGTTGGCTTGGTGGTAAAGAATGGCTGAAAGATTTTATCAACTACATTTTGCGGGATGCCTTTTCCATTATCTTTTACAATAATTTCAATACCACCAACTCCGCCAGGGGCCGGAGAGTAAATACGCCTCGTGTTAATTGAAACAGTTGGTTCATAATGTTTCCCCTTCAGTGGATTAGGGGGTTTAACTGCATAAAATGCATTGTTATATAAATTCAATAATACTCTTCCAATATCCTGTGGAACGATGTTTATTTTTTCAATGGTTTTATCAAAATCAGTTTGAATAGTAGCATTGAAATCCTTGTCTTTTGCTCTCATACCGTGGTAGGATAGACGCAGATATTCATCTGCCAAAGCATTGATATCTGCCGGTTCTTTTTTGCCTGAGCTTACTCTTGAATGTTGAAGCATTCCTTTTACAATGGCATCTGCACGCTTGCCATGATGATTTATTTTTTGCTGGTTTTGGACAATATCATCAACAATTTTCCCAAGATTTTCTTTTTCATTTATTGCCAGTTCAGTTTTTTTTAATTCCTCTTTTAATTCTTCCCCAAGTTCAACACTTACTTCAGAAAAATTATTGACAAAATTTAACGGGTTTTGAATTTCATGTGCAATGCCGACAGTGAGCTCGCCAAGAGAAGCCATTTTTTCTGATTGAATCAGTTGAGCCTGCGTTGATTTTAAATTTTCCAACGATTGTTTTAACTGTGAAGTGCGGTGAGCTACTTTTTCTTCCAATATCCTGTTTTCACGCCGCAATGCTTTTGAACGATAGGAAATAAATGCCCAAATTGCTCCAACAAACAATACTGCGAATAATGTGTAGGCCCACCACGTGCGCCACCAAGGCGGAGTAATGGTTACTGCTATTGACTTATCGGTCCATACGCCCAGGCTGTTACAGGCTTTTACATGAAAAATATATTTCCCGGGTGGCACATTAAAATAATAAGCCCTGGCAGGATTGGTTGCTATTCGCCATTCATTATCGTATTTTTCGAGTTTATACAAACTCTTATTTTCCAGCGGGTTATTATAATCAACAAGGGTATATTCAAAGGAAAATACATTTTGGTTAAACTTTAATTCAATTGCTTTTGTTTTCCATATTTCAGTTGCAAGTGCTGAATTTGGTCCAGCCTTCACTTCCTCATTACCCAGAGAAAATCTGGTAAAAGCAATTTCAGGTGGTTTTATTTGTGTTTGAATATCTTTTGGATTAAAGCTGTAATAACCTGCGGTATCACCGAAATATAAACGCCCGGTATTATCTTTATAACCAGCAAAAATATTTAATGCATTTGGGTCTACGCCTGCATCTTTTCCGAATACCGATAACTCATTATTTTTTGCATTGAATTTTATCAATCCGGTACTGCTCATTAACCATAAATTGTTTTGCTGGTCTTCAGTTATAGAAATAATTGAGGGAAGAGGTTTGCCGTTAAGCGGGTTTAATACGGGAACACAATTATCTGCCTTTTCATCATACCTATACAATCCATTATTAAAACTTCCAATCCAAATGGTACCATCGCTGCTTTCAGTAATTGAATAAATATAATCGCCGCCTAAATAGTTTTTACACTTAGCTGTTTTGATATCCATTTTATCAATGCCCCCGGCATTGCCGTAACCTATCCACAAATGCTCATTCCGGTCTGCCATTAAGCATAGTATCTCATTTGAACTAATACTATTACTGTCATCCGGATTATGCAGGAAATGCTGAAATGTATCCGTTTTGGAATTTAGCCTGTCTAACCCATTCTCAGTTCCTATCCAGGTGTTTTGCTCCCGGTCAACATAAACTGTATTCACACTATCATTCACCAGCGAATTTATTGCTCCGTTAATATGACGGTACCGTGTAAATGTTTCGGTTTGTAGATTTAATTTATACACACCACTGCCGTAAGCAGCGATCCATAAATTGTTATTATTGTCTTTATTGAAATGAACAATAGCCTCTTTAACAGGGAACAGTTTAACGGAACTGTTTTTAAGATCTTTTTTCATCAGTCCTGTTTCTGTTCCCATATACAAACTACTGTCTTTGTATAAGTAGAATGCATAAGGTGACACACCCTGTTTTGTATATGGAATTTTTACCGGGTCGGGGCTTATGGTATAAATATTTCCACGCAGCCCTGTAATCCATAATAATCCATCGCGGGAAATAAAATGACCAGATACCCTTTCTTCTGCACCATTAAAACCGCTTACACTGTCTTTGGTTATATAGTGTTTAATTGTTTTAGTTTGCTCATCATACCTGCTGAGCCCACCGTATAAAGTTCCTATCCAGATTGCACCTGAAACATCCTGGGTAATAAATGTGATATGATCAGAAGGGGAATTTTTACCTAATGCAGGCCTGCTTAGTTTTTCAGGATGTTTGGGGTCGTAAGTATAACGCTGAAACCTGCCCGTTTTACGGTCCATAATGTGTAACCCGTCTCCTGCAGTACCCACCCAAAAGCGCCCCTCCTTATCTTCAAATATGGCCCGTACTTTATTATTGATAAGTGTGTTCGGATTTTTTGGGTCGTTTAGGTATCGTGTAAATTTGTTGGTTTTCATATCCATTTTATTTAGCCCGCCTTCGCCCTTTATAAATGCTTCACCAGGAAGATCGCCTGTAAAAACCCATGCGCTGCCAGTACCAATCCACAATGTACCTTCCCTGTCCTGGTAAATTGTACGTACCTGGTTATTGCTCAGGCTCCCGGGGTCATCATCCTTATGAACAAAGTGCGTAAACCTGCCTGTTTTTTTATCCATCTTATCAAGGCCACCATGTGTTCCTACCCAAAAATTTCCATCCTTATCTTCCAGCAAAGCGATAACTATATCATGACCAATACTGCTGCTGTCTTTAGGGTTATGCCGGTAATGCGTAAAAATACCAGTTGACGGATCAAACTTGTCTAAGCCATCCCCGACAAAACCAATCCATATAATACCTTCCTTGTCTGCATACACACATTCCGCACGAAGTCCTGCCAAAGAATTCGGGTTTTTTGGATCATGCCTGTAATAGTTCAGGGAATAGCCATTATAGGTTGTCAACCCCGATCTAGTGGTAAACCATATATTTCCTTTTGGGTCCTGTGTAATGTTTGCCACGCTATTGAAACTTTCATTGGGAAACATATTTCTAAATGTTACCTGCTGCGCGAATGAAAAAATTGTTAACAGCAACAAAATACCAATAAGGGATATCATTGATTTACCAGCAGACTGATTACTCATACGTAAGGTTGATTATTTCGTAAAGTAAAAACTTTAATTAAAATTATTTTTTGTGTTAATGGAATAAGCCTGTTCTCTGCCCGGGTAGTTTGGTGATAAAGAAAGGTATTTAATATTTAAATATTCTTATAAACTTTTTCAATATTTCTTCTTTAGACAATTATTTCGTGTTTTATTTTTCCTTCTTCCTTATCATTGCCTGTGTATCATTTTGCCAACCCGCAATGGCCCAGCCTGCCAAAAGTGAAACCACCTTTACCACTGAAAATTATTACAAAACCAAATGGGGATTTGCTGATGAATTCATTGATTTGTGGAAAGCAAACCATTACCCGCTACTTAAAAATGCAATTGAAAAGGGGGATATCATTTCTGTAACTGCCGAAAAGCCAAAACTGCACAGCGGGGAAGATACCCGTTGGGATTTTAAAGTAACTATTGTTTTTAAAAATAGTGAAAAAGCATTTGATGATAACCTCACTGAGCCATACAAAAAACTATTGTACCCCGATCTGGATAAATTAAAAAAGGATGAGAAACACCGGTTTGAGTTGCTGATTTCTCATTGGATGTAATGACTGAAAAAGTAACCCTCGAATAATTAGTTAATGTGCCAATTAGCTAATGTGCCAATGTGAAGTTAGCATAATGTGGTATCGGGATATTAGCACATTGAGTTTTGTTACTCCATTAGCTAATTGGCTAATTGACATATTACTTTTATTCTCTTAATATAACTTTTCCTTCAACCAATCAACGTTTCAACTTTTTCACCAATCAACTCATCAGTTTCTTCACCAATCAATTCCTTCCTCAAAAGGAACTCGGCGATCTGCACAGCATTGGTAGCGGCGCCTTTACGAAGATTATCACTTACGATCCAGCAATTTAATGTATTAGGCTGCGACTCATCTCTGCGGATTCTTCCTACGAAGGTTTCATCTTTTTCATGCGCTGTTAACGGCATAGGATAAACGAAGTTGGCGATATCATCCTGTACCACAACTCCCGGTGACTTTGACAATATTTCTTTTACATCATCAAGGTCAAAATCCTTTTCAAATTCAATATTCACGCTTTCACTGTGGCCGCCCATAACAGGAATGCGCACGCAGGTTGCTGTTACAGGAATGTGGTCATCGCCCATTATTTTTCTTGTTTCATTCACCATTTTCATTTCTTCTTTGGTGTAGCCGTTTTCAACAAATACATCTATTTGTGGTATGGCATTATTATCGATAGCATATTTGTAAGCCATATCACCTTCGATACTATTTCGCTCGTTCATTAACTGTTGAACTCCTTTTGCGCCGGAGCCGGTAACACTCTGGTATGTGGAAACCACCACTCTTTTTATGGTGTATTTTTTATGAAGCGGGTTCAATACCAACACCATTTGTATAGTAGAACAATTTGGATTGGCGATTATTTTGTCTTCTTTTGTAAGTACATGAGCATTTACTTCAGGTACAACCAGTTTCCTGGAGGGATCCATTCGCCAGGCAGAAGAATTATCTATTACAGTAATACCAGCTTTTGCAAATTCAGGAGCCAGGGCAAGTGATGTACTTCCGCCGGCTGAAAATATTGCGAGTGCAGGTTTTGCTGCAATCGCGTCCTCAGCGGAAACCACTTTATACTTTTTGCCTTTAAATGTTATTTCTTTCCCAATCGATTTTTCCGAGGCGACAGGAATAACTTCTGAAACGGGGAAATTTCTTTCTTCCAGTATTTGTAACATTTTACTTCCCACCAACCCCGTAGCACCCACTACTGCAATTTTCATTTTAGAATTCTTTTTTTCTTTTTTCAATATTATTTAATGATTTACAAAAATACGACAAAGCGGTAAAGTAAGGGTATCTTTAAAGACAAGCTACTGTTTATGGTAAGAAATTTTATTTCCTGCTTCCTCCTCCTCATGTTTATAAGCTTCGTTTCCAATGCGCAGCTCACCGAAAATTTTAATGACGGCGATTTTACAAATAATCCTGTATGGTCAGGAAATACTTCTGATTTTATTCTGAATTCATCTTTACAGCTGCAAAGCAATAACACGGTTGCCAATAGCAGCTATTTTCTCAGTACGCCAAATACCATCGCCACTACCGCCCAATGGGAAATGTATGTTCAGATTACTTTCAACCCCTCATCTGCAAATTATGTTGACGCATGGTTAATTTCTTCAACCAGTGATTTAACTTTGGATAGCAATACAGGATACTTTGTCCGGATAGGAAACACTGATGATGAAATAAGTCTTTACCGCAAAGATGCGGGTGGAATTAGAACGAAAATCATTGATGGGGCAGACGGAGTTTTGAATAACAGTAATAATTTAATTAAAATAAAAGTTACGAGAGATGGCAGCAATCAATGGACGCTCTCGAGGGATTTGAGTGGAACAGGAAATTTTTATACGACCGAAGGTTCTGCTGCAGATGCTACTTATACTTCTTCGGCTTTTTTTGGATTTTATATAAAGCAAAGTACCGCCGGCTTTTTTCAACGACATTTTTTCGATGATATAGAAATAAAGAATTATGTACCTGACATTACACCACCCACCATTCTGTCGGCAACTGCAAATTCATCCACGACACTTGAAGTGCTCTATAGTGAACCTGTGCAAATTGCGGGCAGCCGGCTTATATCAAATTATTCTGTGAATAATAATTCAGGCAATCCTGTTACTGCTATACCAGATGCGACAAACGCATCTCTTGTGCACCTTACTTTTGCAACCAGCTTTACTAACGCTGTCGCCTACATGCTGTCGGTGAATGGAGTAAAAGATATTGCAGGAAACGAAATAAGTAATGGCACCGCAAATTTTAGCTTTTATACTCCACAACAATATGATGTGGTGATTGATGAAATTATGGCTGACCCTGCCCCGCAGGTGGGATTGCCCGGCAATGAATGGATTGAGCTAAAAAATACCTCCTCTTTTGACATTAATTTACAGGGATGGACATTAAATCATGTAACCGGGCGAACGGGAATAATGCCCAATTTTATTTTGCAGCCAGACAGCTTCGTAATGGTGTGTACAGGTTCTGCGGTTCCTGATCTTATGACATTTGGGAAAGTGATCAGCGTTACAAATTTTCCTTCGCTTGATAATGATGGCGATCTTATTTCGATATTTTCCGCAGAGGGAAAAACCATCCATACTGTGCAATATACTTCCGCATGGTATCAAAATGAGCTTAAAAAGGATGGAGGATGGACGCTGGAAATGATTGATACAAAAAACCCGTGCAGTGGCATAAGTAACTGGAAAGCATGTATTGATGTAAAAGGCGGTACGCCGGGCCAAAAAAATTCAGTTGATGGTATTAATAATGATGAAACGGCACCCGGGCTTTTGCGGGCATTTGCGACAGATAATAGAACCGTAACTGTAGTGTATGATGAGCCATTGGATAGCCTGGAAGCCGCCACAGTAAATAATTACAGGATTGATAATGGAATTTCGGCGGTAGGTGCCAATTGCATTTCCCCGGTTTTTGATAAAGTAAATATTGTATTGAATGCTCCAATAGTTACGGGAACTATATATTCCATTAGTGCAGCCAATGCTACCGATTGCAAAGGCAATGTCATAGGTGTACGAAATACAGCAAGGTTTGGAATGTCACAGGAGGCTGATAGCTTTGATATCGTTATCAACGAAATACTTTTTAACCCAAAAACAGGAAGTGAAGACTATGTGGAGTTGTATAACCGTTCGCAAAAAATCATTGACTTAAGCCATGCTTATATTGCCAATCGTAACAGCGGCAATGTTATCAGCAGCATTCAACAGGTAACAGCTGAAAGCATATTATTATTTCCAAAAGATTTTGTAGTCGTTACTTCAGATCCTGTAGCGGTAAAATCCCAATACATAACAACTAATCCGGATGCTTTTATAACTGTGGGTAGTATGCCTTCTTTTCCTGATGATGCAGGCGATGTAATAATATTAAATAGCCAGGGAGCAATATTGGATGAAGTAAAATATTCCGATAAGTGGCATTTCCCTTTGATATCTAATACCGAAGGTGTTTCATTAGAACGGCTAAGTTATGAAGGTGCGTCTTTGCAAAGCAACTTTCATTCTGCGGCGACATCCGCAGGGTATGGAACGCCCGGATATAAAAACTCACAGTATAGGGTAAACGAAGAAGTGCAGGGTACGCTAAGTGTTACCCCTGGCATTTTTTCTCCTGATAATGACGGTACCGACGATTTTGCCACAATAAATTATAATTTTCCTTCTCCCGGTTATGTGGCCAACATTACGGTATTTGATGCTACAGGCCGGGCCGTCCGTTATCTTCAGCGAAATTCTTTAAGCGGTATTAAAGGTTATTATATATGGGATGGACTGGATGATAAGAACAGGAAGCTTCCGCAGGGTATCTATATCATTTACACTGAAATTTTTAACACCGAAGGAAAGAAAAAGCAATTTAAAAATACAATTGTGCTTGCGAGGAAATATTAAGACAATGTGCGACGTACGATGTACGATGTAAAAAGGCACGGTTCATAATAACGTTATTATTAATAAATCAAAAACCGTAAATTATAACTACAGATGAAATAAGACGCACCAAACAATTCGCAATTTTGTTTTATCATTGGAAACCAATTCGGCAAATCGTGCATATGGGGACAATTAATTCGTTCGGGCAGTTCGGTTGGCGCAAATTACAGGGTTGGCGCAAATTACAGGGCTACCCGAAGTGCAAAACCCACATCAGATTTTATTAATAAATTTAAGATTTTGGAAGAAGAATTGGATGAATCTCTTTTCTTCCTGGAAATGATTGTAGAATTTTATAAAAATAAAAGAGAACAATTTGCAATTCTACATAAAGAAGGAGAACAAATTTTGAAGATAATGGTCGCATCGTTAAAAACACTAAGGAAGCGACAATGACATCGTACATCGTGTATCCCACATCGTAAATACCCGTCAGACAATATCGATATCAAAATTTACCAATTGAACAAATTCCTGAAGACGAATATCAATATCTTTTTTTGTAATTTCTTTAAGACGTTGGGGGCCGAATTTTTCAACACAGAAACTTGCCATTGCCGAACCTACAATTATAGCAGTTTTCATATTTTCAAAACTTATATTTTTTGTGCGTGCGATGTGTCCAATGAAGCCACCTGCGAAAGCGTCACCTGCCCCTGTCGGGTCAAATACATCTTCTAACGGCAATGCGGGAGCGAAGAAGACGTGATTTTCATGGAACAATAAAGCGCCATGTTCACCTTTTTTGATGACAAGAAATTTTGGACCCATTTCCAATACTTTTTTTGCAGCTCTTACTATTGAAAATTCTCCGCTCAGCTGCCTGGCCTCACTATCGTTTATCATGAGCACATCAATCATCCCCAATACTTTTTTTAAATCATCCAGTGCGCTTTCAATCCAAAAATTCATAGTGTCCAGTACAATTAATTTCGGTCTTGTTCTTAACTGGTTTATTACACTCATTTGTAATGGAGGCATAAGATTTCCCAATATCAGAAATTCTGCGCCCTGGTATTCTTCAGGAACTTTTGGATTAAAATCGGCCAGTACATTCAAATCAGTTACCAGGGTATCACGGGTATTCATATCCAAATGATATTTTCCACTCCAGAAGAAAGATTTTTTATCGGGAATTATTTCCAGGCCGGTCAATTGTACGCCCCGCTTTTTAAGTTCATTCATTTCCTCCTCGGGAAAATCATTACCAACAATGGAAATTTGCTGAATAGGTTGTGTGAGGTGGCTTGCTGCATATGCAATATAGGTTGCCGAGCCCCCGATAATTTTGTCAATTTTTCCAAACGGTGTTTCAATAGCGTCAAACGCCATTGACCCAAGAATAATAATTGCCATAAAATAATTTACTGATTTTTAATTCTGAATGCTGCAAATGTAAAAGATTAAAACAGAAGTTTGACGTTTAGAGTTTGGGGTTGATTTGTATTTTTATTGAAAATTTAGGTATGGTACTCAACTCATGCTTTGATATTTCACCTTTTTTATGATAATTAATTGGACGCAGGATGTTGGATTTAAGAGTGCTTAAACCCCATACTTTTAAATTCAAAACCAATTATCTTTGAGATAATTAATTTAGTATGTTGCTAAGAATTCATCCACAAAATCCCCAGGAACGATTGCTAAGACAAGTTGCGGATTGCCTGAAAGATGGTGGTATTATAATCTACCCAACTGATACTATTTACGGGCTTGGTTGTGATATATACCAGCAGAAAGCAATAGAGCGTATTTGTAAAATAAAAAATGTTGATCCTCAAAAAGCGCAGCTCTCTTTTATTTGTCGCGATCTCAGCAACCTCAGCGATTATACCAAAAGTATCGATACTCCTTTATACCGGGTTCTTAAAAACCATCTCCCGGGTCCTTACACTTTTATTCTTCCTGCAAGTAAAGAAGTACCTAAAATTTTGAAAAGTAAAAAAGATACCATCGGTCTGCGTATACCCGACAACGTTATCTGTGGTGCCATTCTTGAAACACTTGGAAATCCTATCCTGAGTGCGTCACTTCCGGGGGAAATGGTAGAAGAATACACAGACCCCGAGATTATTTATGAGACATTTGGTAAACTGGTTGACTATGTGATCGATGGTGGCCCTGGTGGCATCGAACCCTCAACGGTAGTGGATTGCACTTCGGGTGAATGGATCGTAACACGCCAGGGACTGGGCGAATGGAGTGTATAAAAAAATATGCCCCCACATAGCAGGGGCATTCCTAAAGCGAACTGTTAATTAGAAACTAAGGTCTAACTCTTCCGTTGTGTTTTTTCCTGTAAATTTCGCGGCTGTCTTTGTTTTCTTCTTTTGTAATAATCTTCTTTTCACCTGGGGTAATTTTGCCGTCAGATTTTGCCAGTTTTATGTCCTGGTGAAGATCTTTTTCGTCTTTCCTCAGATTTTTGGCCTCCGGCTTTGTAAGTTCACCGCTTTTGACGCCTTGTCTTATGCGCTGATGCTGGTTCTGAGCCCGATGCCTGACTTGTGCGTCTGCACTGCTTACTCCCAATCCTAATGCGAGGGCAGCTACGATTAAAAACTTTGCTTTCATAAAGTTGATTTAGATGGTTTTAAATTTCATTCGGGGTATATGACGTTAAATCAAGGTGAGAGTTTAACGAACGATAATAAAAAAGAAATTTAACCTGTAAAGAAGGGATTATTGAAAAAGCGTGAGCCTTATATAAACGGGATTACATCAATCCAACTCATGCACGTCGCTACAGTAAAGCTGTGCAGCATTAATATTAAAAGTTTTGCGATGGTACCTGCACAAACCATGAACTTCAATAGCATGGCGATGCTCAGGAGTGCCATAACCTTTATTATTATGCCAGCAATACATTTCATATTCTTTATGCAGGCTTAGCATGTATTCATCGCGGTGGGTTTTTGCAAGCACACTGGCTGCGGCGATGGATGCGTATATGCCATCTCCTTTTATTATACAATGGTGGGGTATTTCTTTGTAGGGTTTAAACCGGTTGCCATCAACCAGTAAAATATCCGGTGTGCTTTTGAGTTCGTTTAGTGCAAGATGCATGGCTTTATAAGATGCCTGCAAAATATTAATACGGTCAATTTCATCATTACATACGCTGGCAACTGCAAAAGCGACACTCGCTTTTTCTATTAAAGGCCTCAGGTGTTCACGCTCTTCTTTTGTAAGCTGTTTGGAGTCATTAAGCAAAGGATGATAAAAATCTTTGGGCAAAACAACGGCAGCAGCATAAACAGGGCCGGCAAAGCATCCCCGGCCAGCCTCATCAAGCCCGGCTTCAAAAAATTTATTATGGAAAAAAGGAAGGAGCAATTTTTTAGGCAAAAATAAAAGACCATTAACAGAACTGATTTATTAGTTTTCAACATATTTTTTAAAAATTATTATTCCAACATCTATGTGGCTGCAGGGTTAACTTTACCATAGAAATGAAAAATATGCCGGTTGAATTGCAAAAGGGTTTTTCCAAAAATATTGCACGGTGGCTTTTTGCAGGTGTCATTATGTTAATGATCCAGGTTTTATTGGGAGGCATCACAAGGTTAACAGAATCCGGATTAAGCATTACAGAATGGAAACCCATTACAGGAGCATTGCCCCCGCTCAGCCAGGAGCAGTGGATGGCAGAATTCGATAAGTACAAACACACAGACCAGTTTCGCTATATTCATGCAGATTTTTCACTCAGCGATTTTAAATTTATTTTTTTTTGGGAATGGGTTCATCGTGCATGGGCCAGGTTAATGGGGCTCGTGTTTTTGGCGGGTTTTTTTTATTTTCTTATTCGAAAACAATTCAGGCCAAATATGGTGATCCCGTTTATCATATTATTTCTATTGGGAGTCATGCAAGGTGCTATCGGGTGGCTCATGGTAAAAAGCGGCCTTGTTCCTGAAAAACTATTTGTCGGCCATATTGAATTAGCTACCCATTTTATGGCAGCGCTGCTACTGCTTTGTTATACTTTATGGTTTGCGCTTGGCTTATCAATTCCGGCAAGTGAAATAATCATAAACCCCGGATTAAAGAGAGCTACTTTTGTGATATTTTCCATACTCTTTATACAATTAATTTACGGGGCGTTCATGGCAGGCTTACATGCCGCAACAGCGGCACCCACGTGGCCAAAAATAAACGGCCAGTGGATCCCTGGTTCAATCAATAACTTATCTCCCTGGTGGAAAAATCTGGTTGATAATAAAATCACTGTGCAGTTTATTCACCGGGGCATTGCTTATATCCTTTTAGCAGGAGTTTTTACCTGGTGGGTTAAGGCAAAAAAAATCAGCGGAAGTTCATTGTTTGCAAAAACAAAATTTATTCCATTGGTTCTTATTGTTTTGCAGGTAATACTTGGGATTGCTGCAATAATATTGTCTCCGTATGGCAATAACCTCGTGTGGTTTGGCGTTGCCCACCAATTGGTTGCTATACTATTTCTCATGACAATGACTTTTATGTTGTATATTATCAGGACATCACAGGTACAGGTTCATAAATAATTGAACAGTATTAACATTGCCTCTATGAAAACATTTGTTCAAAAATTTTATTATTCATTCCCAATACAGCTATTGCTTCTTCATTTCAGAAAGGCCCAGGTATTGCTTATTTTCTGGTTCATTCTTTTTTTGACGATTACCGGAAATTTTATGAAAATATTCGGGGCCAATGCATTGTTCCTTGCTCCCGAATATCTTGGAAATGTAAATGCTGCGGGTGCCGCTATTACCGGTATGGCAGCCGGAGTTTTTATAATGAGCTGGAATATTACCACGTTCATTTTACACAGTAAACGTTTTCGCTTCCTGGCAACTGACTCAAAACCATTTTTAAAATATTGTGTTAACAATTCCATTATTCCCGTTTGTTTTTTACTGGTTTATTTTTTTGAAGCATTCTCCTACGACAGGAAAATGGAACTGATTCCTTTTGCTGAATTCATGGGTATCGCAGCAGGTTTCCTGGGCGGCTTTCTTTTGCTGGTTGTGTTTTCATTTGTGTATTTTTTTACTGCCGACAGAAGAATTGTAAGAACATTTAAACCGGATATTACGGATTTTGATAAGCATAAAAAATTTGAAAATCATGAGGATGCTTTTGCAGAGGATAATTTTGGATTACCGGTGGGTTATTATTTAACTACGCGATTCAGGTTTAACAGGGCAAGGAAGGTAGCGCACTACAGCCGGGAGTTCCTGGATATTATTTTTAAAAGGCATCATTTTTCTGCAATGCTCACTTTAATGCTGGCGTTTATTTTCATGATATTTATCGGTTTTTTTCTTGACAATAGAATTTTCCAGGTTCCTGCTGCTGCAAGTATACTCATACTTTTTGCACTGCTTATTGCTGTAATAGGCGCACTTACTTATTTCTTGCGAAGCTGGAGTGTTCTATTTGTTATTTTGCTTTTTATCGTGCTTAACTTTCTATATGTACACGATGTTATCGATCCCCGCAATAAGGCATTCGGACTTAATTATACCAATCCTATACGGCCCGAATATTCATTGCATAGCCTTGAAAGTATGAATACCCCTGGAAAGGTTGAAGCTGATAAAAATAATATGCTTAATATCCTCAACCGCTGGAAACAAAAACAGGGTGAGGACAAGCCTATGATGGTTGTTTTTAATTTTAGCGGCGGAGGTGTAAGAAGCGCAGCTTTTGCAATGAGCATATTACAGGAACTTGATAGCTTAAATCATGGAACAATAATGAAAAAAACGGTTCTTATCAGTGGAGCCTCCGGTGGAATGCTTGCCGCCGCTTATTTTCGTGAACTGGCAAGGTTAAAGGCAGGCGGTGAAAATATTAACCTGCAAAGTAAAACTTACGTTAATGATATTTCAAAGGATTTGCTGAACCCCATATTTTCTTCAATGATAGCAAGAGACCTTCTTTCGCCTGCTCAAAAATTTTCGGTTGGGCCATACCGTTATGTTAAAGACAGGGGATATGCATTTGAAGAAAAATTAAATGACAACACCCATAAGCTTCTTAATAAAAATATTGGTTTTTACGGGCCTGAGGAAAAAGATGCACATATACCATTGATGATTTTAAATTCCGTAATAACCAGGGACCTTAGAAAATTAATGGTATGCACCCAACCCCTCAGCTTTATGATGCAGGCAGCATTTACCGACAGCACTTCAAACATGAGCGGTCCTGATGCCGTTGATTTTACCACTATGTTTAAAGATGAAAATCCCATGAACCTGCGATTTCTTACTGCGTTGAGAATGAACGCCACTTATCCATATCTCCTGCCCAACGTATGGCTTCCTTCCAGGCCTGTAATTGATGTAGTGGATGCGGGCCTGAGGGACAACTATGGCCAGGAAACCTCTCTCCGCTTTTTGCATGTTTTTAAAGATTGGATAAAAATGAATACCCGCGGGGTATTAATTATCCAGGTAAGATCGAGGCAGAAAGGAGGCTGGGATCACACTTTGGTAAATGGCGATATTACCGGGATTATTACGAAGCCATTTACCATGTTGCAAAATAACTGGTTTATGCTCCAGGATTATTTCCAGGATGATGAAATCACTTACGCTCAAAATTCTTTGGACAGCAATTTTCACCGGGTAGCTTTTATGTACATTCCTGAAAAAGAGGACCGTGGCGCTACCATTAATTTTCATCTGACTGCCAGTGAAAAAAAGGAAGTAATTTCTTCTTTGCAAAGAAAAAATAATGTAGACGCTTTCAAGCAGGTGCAGAGTTATTTGCAACATTAAGGCTGGATGAGCCTGAAAGCCGCAGGCAGAATTTCAATATTAAATTCTTTATGGGTTTGGACATGATCACCGTCAATATGCAATGGTGCCAAACCGGTGTTGGTGATCTTAATTTTATCAGTTTGAAAATAAAGAATGTTTTTCGTGTGAAAATCATCTTCTTCGTGACTCAGTATTTTTCCTGCTTTCATTTGTTTAATCACAGACCAGACAATCTGGGGCTTACTCATTTTCTTAACTACAATAATATCGAGGAGGCCATCACTTAAACTTGCTTCCGGCGCAATCGTAAAATTATTTCCAAACTGGTTGCTGTTGGCAATAGAAATGAAAAATGCGTCCACCTGGAATTTCGTTTTTTTTATTTTCAATTCAAAAGAATAGGGAGAGGCAGATAGGAAATTTTTAAAAGATTGCCTTATATAAGTTGAAAGCCCGCGTTTTTTTTGCAGGGAAAAATCGTAGGCCACCTGTGCATCAAGACCAATACCACAAAGCACACAGCCAAGCCTTCCGTTTATCAAAAAAGCATCAATACAACTGGCTTTACCTCTGAAGATTATTTCAAGCGCCTTGTCAACTGAACGGGGAATTTTAGCGGTTAGCGCCAAACCATTTCCGGATCCAACCGGAATAATACCGATATTCACTTTTAAATTTAATGCGGATGCTATCACCGGGCTAATGCTTCCATCTCCCCCACAGATTACGATATCAGTTATGTCATCTCTCCCTATTTTTTCTCTTAAAAAGGGATATTTACCATCTTCCGCGGTAAACAGAAATTCATACCCAATGCTTGTCTCCTGGCATTTTTTTATAATTTTTTTTTCTAATGGGATCTTGCTTCTTGTTCCTGACACCGGGTTAATAAAAAATAAAATTTTGCGTGTCATTGGCTATTTGAAATGTACATTTGAAAGATGGTTAAATTTCATTACGTGGAATGAGTTATAAATAATGTTTTTCTTAAAAAAATAATGCACAATGAATTAATATTTTAAAATAATACAGTACCGGGTTTACGTTAATTAAGCGTATTCCATAATAAGTCTTTTAACTGAACAAGCCCCTGGTTTGTTATTGATGAAATAAAAATATTGGGTATATCCAAAGGCAATTCTTTTTTAATAGCGTCCTTCAATTCATCATCAAGCATATCACTTTTGCTTATGGCAATCACAAATTTTTTGTCAAGTAATTCAGGATTATATTCTTTAAGCTCATTTCTTAAAATTTCAAATTCCCCGCGATGATCGTTACTATCTGCCGGTATTACAAAAAGCAAAACAGGGTTACGTTCTATATGTCTTAAAAACCTGAACCCAAGTCCTTTTCCTTCTGCAGCACCTTCAATAATTCCGGGGAGATCGGCTACGCAAAAACTTTTGTGATCCCGGTATTCCACCATGCCAAGCTGGGGTGTTAATGTGGTAAATGCATAATCGGCAATTTTTGGCGTCGCGGCAGTTATTACAGAAAGCAATGTTGATTTTCCTGCGTTTGGGAAACCTACCAAACCAACATCAGCCAATACTTTTAATTCCAATATTTTCCCTCCCTCCTCTCCCGGCTCGCCGGGCTGTGAATGTTCGGGGGCCTGGTTGGTAGGCGTAGCAAAGTTTGAATTACCCAGGCCGCCGCGCCCGCCTTTCATCAAAATAATTTCCTGGCCATCTTCCAGAATTTCAGCCTCAACTTTACCGGTTTCTTCATTTTTTGCAATGGTACCCAATGGAACCTCTATAATAATATCCTTGCCATCGCGGCCGGTACAATTATTTTTGCTTCCGTTTTCACCATCGTCAGCCAGGATATTTTTGAAATAGCGCAGGTGTAGTAATGTCCATAGATTTTTATTTCCACGAAGAATAATGTGAGCACCTCTTCCCCCATTGCCGCCATCGGGCCCTCCATAAGCCGTAAGTTTATTACGCATGAAATGTTTGCTGCCTGCACCCCCATGGCCACTTTTGCAAAAAACCTTTATCAGGTCAATAAAATTCGTTTTTTCCATCGGCGCAAAGGTCGCAAAGTTTTTTTAGGAATTATTTTTGTATTGTTACAGAAAAAAAGATGATTAAGCCACCAGCAATCACCATTTTTATTATTGTATTGCTTGCTTGTTCTGCCAATAAGAAAGCACAGGTCATAAAGGAATTGCCTGAATGCCTTGCGACAAAAATAAAAGCAATGACATCTGATCCGGGCCAGGGATCCCCGCTGTCCGTTACCCGGTATATTTACAGGCAACAAACTGTTTATTATATGGTATCGCCATGTTGCGATAAATTCAATATTGTTTATGACAGTGTTTGTAATATTCTTGGCCGTCCCGATGGTGGATTTACAGGCAGGGGCGATGGAAAAATGACTGATTTTAAAAAAGAAGCAACCAATGAAAAAGTGATCTGGAAAATTAATAAATAGCAATAAAATTTGCTTAAAACTTTTGGAAAGTTCCAAACTTTCCAAAAGTTAACTTCTCCGTTTATTTCCTTTTCGTTTCTCCCCAGGTTTTATATTCTATATCGTGGGAAGTTTTTTGCTCAGGAATTTCTCTTAAGGGCTCACATGGTTGCCATTCATTTTGCATATCGGCGGCCAGTTGCTGGTAAATTTTGGTGCCTTCTGTTTTCCATTCACTCATTTCATCAGTTACCTGTTTTATAATTTTGGCAGGGTTGCCAACTAATAAACTTCCCGGGGGAATTTTTTCATCAGCTTTTATAAAACTCAATGCACCAATGATACAATTATCACCCAAATCAACATTATCCATTATAACAGCGTTCATTCCAACCAGGCAATTTTTTCCAATGGTTGCTCCGTGAATAACTGCGCCGTGGCCTATGTGTGCATTTTCTTTTAAAATAACAGTAACCCCCGGAAACATATGGATGGTGCAATTCTCCTGTACGTTGCAACCATCTTCAATAAGTATTTTTCCAAAATCGCCGCGAATAGCTGCACCGGGACCTATGTAAACATTTTTGCCGATGACGACATTGCCTGTTACAGCGGCCAGCGGATGAATAAACGAAGATTCATCTATCACAGGTTTTATACCTTTAAACTCATAGCAGGCCATGATCAGTATTTAATTTTTCCAGCTCAACTGGTCTAATATAAACGCATATTTTAAAGCAGTTAATTTTTGTCTTTCATATCTCCCCGATTCACCCCCATGGCCGGCTCCCATATTTACTTTGAATAATACAGGATTATTACCCAGGTTATTTTCACGCACTTTTGCCACCCATTTTGCGGGAGAGAAATAAGGGACCTGGGTATCATTTAATCCGCCGGTAGCAAAAATCGCAGGATACTTTGCGGGCTTGACATTGTCCAACGGTGACCAGGTCAACATATAATCATAATATTCTTTTTTATTAGGATCGCCCCATTGATCATATTCTACACTCGTGAGCGGAAGGTCTGCGTTGTACATATCTGTTATTACATCCATCCAGGGAACTTCGGCAAGTATACCACGAAAAAGATCCGGGCGCATGTTGGTAATGGCTCCCATCAGCATACCACCGGCACTTAGGCCATTGGCAAACAATCTATCGGGTGACGTATATTTTTCATTTACAAGGAACTGTGCTGCATCTGTAAAATCAGAAAAGGTATTTTTCTTATGTAACAATCTTCCCTGCTCAAACCAGTCACGCCCCATTTCCTGTCCGCCACGAATGTGTGCTATTGCAAAAGATATTCCCCTGTCTAACAAGCTAATGACCGCCGGATCAAAATAAGGATCTGAATCATAGCCATAAGAGCCATAGGCATATAACAGCAAAGGATTATTACCATCTTTTTTAAATTTGTCTTCCCGGTATATTAATGAAACAGGAACCTTTGTTCCGTCTGATGATGTTGACCAAAGTCTTTTTGCTGTATACAGTCCGGAATTAAAGTTTCCGCCGACTTTTTGTTGTTTCAATAATTTTTTTTCACCTGTTTCCAGGTTATACAAATACTCGCTTTCAGGCGTTCTGAGTGAAGTAAAATAATACCGGATGCTGTCTGAAGCATAATCATCTGTTGCCATATACATGCTTGCCACATAGTCTTCTTCACCAAAATTTACATGCTTCCATTTTTTCGTCTTCCTGTCAAATATTTTTATTTGTGTTAACCCGTTTTCTTTTGTTTGCACCACATAATAATTCTTTAGTACTTCTGCATTTTGAAGAAGCGCTTTATCATTTGCTGCGATAACATCTTTCCAGTTTTCAACAGAAGGCATGTTAACCGGGGCAGTTACCAATCTGAAATTTTTAGCATTTTTATTCGTATAAATATGAAAAACATTTCCTTCATAATAATCAGTATGGTATTCAATATTGTTAGTACGGGGTTGAATTATTACCGGGGAAGTATTGATATTAGCAGGATCCAGGTAACGGTCTTCTGAAGTATTTGTACTTATTGAATGTATAAAAATATATTTGTTGTTTTTTGATTTTGACAATTCAATCTCATAGGTACTATCGCCTTCGGTATAAATTTCAGTATCGGTATTTGTATCGGCTCCTAATGTATGTCTCATTACTTTATAAGCCCGAACGGTATGATCATTTTCAACATAATAAATTGTTTTATTGTCGTTGGCCCATGCATAACTTCCTGAAGTGTTACTTATAATATCAGGATATAATCGTCTGCCTGATAAATCTTTGAAGTACAAAGTTGAACGCCTGTCACCCGATGTATCTATGCCATAAGCCAGTTGTTGATTGTCCATACTTACATCCCATCCTCGTACCAAATAGATCTGGTGATTTTTTGCCAATGCCGGAACATCCAATATAATTTCTTCAGGTGCAGTTGTGGTCTCTTTTTTTCTTGAATAATACGGGTATTGGGTTCCTTCTTCGAAACGGGAATAATACCAGGAACCATTCCGTTTTACCGGCAATGACTCATCCCTGCCAGGAATGCGGGCTACTATTTCATCATATATTTTTTTTTGCAGCGTTTCGGTGTGCTTCATGTAATTAGTAACGTATAAATTTTCTTCTTTTAGATGATTGATAACATTTGAATCTGAAGGATTGCTGAGCCAGAAATAATCATCTGTTCTTGTACCGCCATGTTCGGTAAACACTTTTGTACCCTTCCTGGTTACGGGTGGCTGCAGCATTTGTGCCATAAGATGGGGTAATAAAACAAGGCAAAAACTACCGGCAAAAATTATGCGTTGCATCATATTTTTTATTAAGTATTGCAAAAATAAGTGGTTATTCTTAATGATAATATTACACAAGATTCTTAGATGTTCTAAAGCAGGTTCCTTTAAATACAGCAACAATATGATTGCGCTGGTTCATAATAGTTATCTGGTAAAGCCCAGTGGATTTTCCATTGTGGATTTCTTTTGCTTCTGCTGTAAGCTCATCATCCGGATGAACCGGTTTTAAAAAATTGATAGAAGTGTCCAAAGCAACTGATAAATTATTACGGCTATTGCATGCGAAAGCAAATGCGCTATCGGCCAATGAGAATGCAATGCCTCCATGCACGATGCCAAGGCCATTCGACATCTCCTTGCGCACCTTCATTTTTATTTTGCTATATCCCTCTGTTATTTCTATTATTTGAATACCCAGCCATTGGCTGAAGAGATCGGTTTTCATCATGTGATCTACAACAGCAATTGCTAATTTATCTTTTTCCATTTTATAATTTATTGCCCTGTAAACTTCGCTTTTCTTTTTTCTAAAAATGCAGAGACGCCTTCCTGGAAATCACCGGTGTTTGCTGCTTTTTGCTGAAGCTCGTCTTCGGTATGTAACTGTTGTTCAAGGGTTTGTTCTAATGATTTATTTAGCGCCCGCTTGGTGTATGCGAGCCCTTTTGTGGGAAGGTCAGCAAGAACTGTGGCAATTTTTTCTGCTTCTTCTTTAAAAGAAGCATCGGGAAAAAATTTATAAATCATCCCTATCCTTTCTGCTTCTTCTGCAGAAATTTTATCTCCGAGCATCATAAATGCGCCGGCTTTTTGCAGGCCTATTAACCGGGGTAAAAAAAAGGTTCCGCTGCTATCGGGGATCAATCCAATCTTGCTGAACGCCTGGATAAAAGAGGCAGATTGAGCAGCAACTACTACATCGCAACACAGGGCGATATTAGCCCCTGCTCCTGCTGCTACTCCATTTATTGCAGCTACCACAGGTTTGTCGAGTCTTCTTATTTTACTGACGATAGGATTATAATATTCCAAAAGTACTTTTTTCATGCCGGGCCCGTTTGGGTCTGCAATTTCGGCAAGGTCCTGACCCGCGCAAAAGGCCTTGCCTGCGCCGGTGATGAATACACATCTTATACTGTTAGTTTCACATTCATCTAAAGCTTCTTGCAATCCAAAGGCCATATCCCTGTTAAATGCATTAAATTTTTCAGGGCGGTTAAGGGTGATGAAAGCGATCTCGTTTTTTATTTCAAATAGTATGGAAGACATAAATTAAATGGAGTAAAGGTTACAAATCTAAAATGTAAAATCTGCAATCTGAAATTGTTAATGACATTTAAAATAATCAAATGGCTCCAAACAATCGTTGCATTGATATAAGGCTTTACATGCGGTAGAGCCAAACTGGCTTATCAATTTTGTATTCGAAGAATGGCATAGCGGGCATTCAACTTTCAATTCTTCCAAATATCTTTTATCGAAGCTTTTTCCAACAGGAGGTGCGATACCATAAATCTTTAATTTTTCTTTTCCTTTTTCGGTCATCCAATCTGTAGTCCATGCCGGAGAAAGTTGCTGCGAGATCTTTATTTTTTTAAAGCCGTTTTGTAAAAGAGCTATCCGTATATTCATCGCGATCACATCCATGGCCGGGCAACCGCTGTAAGTTGGCGTAATGAAAATTTCTACTTCCGTATCATTATATTTTATATCTCTCACGATACCCAGGTCTATGATGGATAACACAGGAATCTCGGGATCATTGACCTCCGTCATCAATTTCCACAACCCATCTATAGTCTCATTTTCTTTTATTTTCTCTATCATTATATATCTACCATTCGCAGCCGGGATATGCCCGTTGTAAGAATTGCATTTCAGCAAGAATAAAACCAAGGTGTTCTGAATGCATCCCATTTTTACCACCGGTCTGCATCCAGGTTTTATTTTCTTCCGGGCAGCTTAGCATTGCTTCCATAAATACTTCTTTTACTTTAGTTAGCCAGTCGTTTTTTATGTTACTAACGGTAACGCCCATACGTTTCTCTGCGTTTATATTTTCAAATTCAGCTGGTTCAAACATTTCGCCCGTAAAAGGCCATAGGTCTTCAAGCGCCATTTTAATCCGGCGATTACTTTCTTCAGTGCCGTCTCCCAGCCGGATTACCCATTCGCTGCTCCATCTTACATGATAGGTAACTTCTTTCAAAGACTTTTCTGCTATGGCTGCCAGTTGCTTGTCGGATGAACCTGCCAGTTCCCGGTAAAAATAAAACTGGTATGCGCTGAATAAAAATAACTTCAACATCGTTTTTGCCCAGTCGCCATTCGGTATTTCGGTTATGAGAAGATTCCGGAATTCACGGGCATCTCTTAAATAAGCAAGCGTATCTTCAGTGGCCTCCCCCGAACCATCACCGCCACGGGCTTCTTTTGAAGTATTACTAATTTGTGCGGCATACTGGTAAAAATTTCTTGATTGCCCGATCATGTCCAGGGCGATGTTGCTGATAGCAATATCTTGTTCCAGCATGGGCCCGTGGCCAGTCCATTCACTGAGGCGATGGCCCATTATCAGGCTGTTATCTGCAAGGTGAAGGCAGTAGGTGAAAAGTTGATCAGTTGATATGTTAATAGATGATTCTTGCATTTATTGATTAAAAAAGATGTGACACGATGAGAACTTTTCAACTTGTTAACCTGTTAACTTCTCAACCTGTTAACTATTAACTTACCTACATATGTTTCAACTCATCCGGTAAATTATAAAAAGTGGGGTGACGGTAAATTTTATCATTCGCCGGATCAAACAGGCTGGATGCATTATCAGGATTGGAGGAATGAATATTTTTTGACTCCACCACCCATATGCTCACACCTTCCATACGCCGGGTATAAACATCTCTTGCATTTTCTACCGCCATCTGCGCATCTGCCGCATGCATGCTTCCGACGTGTTTGTGATCGAGGCCCTGTTTGCTTCTTATAAAAACTTCCCAGAGTGGTTCATCCGTGTTCATTATTGCTTATTTATTATAAATTACTTCTTTCGCGGTTTTCAGATACATAATGTAAATGTTTAAATCTTCCAGACAAATTTTGTACTCTTCATTTTATATTTTTAATTGAACACTATTAATATATTCTTCGTCAAACGCAGTGCCATATGATCCATTGTTTCGGTCAGAGAACCTATTAAATGTGTGCAGAACTGAATGTTCTCCCGGTAATGGAACCTACCGAATCCTTCAGCAATATTGGCTGTACCTGACCGCCTTGAATCGAAAACCTGTCCATTAAGGTGATAGTCTTCAGATTTGGGAAAATACTTTCCTACAATTTGAGAAACTTTTTTATAAATAATCTGCATTTTTTATAAACAGACAAATCGTAAAAATGGTTGTAAGTAGCCACGAATAATTAATAATTAATAATTAATAATT
>JBDTZL010000066.1:0-40385 GCA_040005125.1 Ginsengibacter sp. | reverse complement strand
GACGTAAAATTCCGCGTGCTGTTACATACCGCTTTTTATCTATTTCGAAGTGAAATCTCCCTGCTCTATCAATTTCATCAGGTGATAGAATCTCCAATAGTTTTTCCATTTCAGATTTAGCCACATCAAGATCAGCACGCCAAACATGAACCTGTTGGGGATTCAACAATTCCACGGGAAGTGCGAAACGCCACTGAAGTTCATAGTTATTCATCTTGCTATTAAATTATTATTATTTTCTGCGGGTAACACTCATCCTCATGCCATATCGGGGTCTAAGGTTGATGAGTTGCTCGAATTCTACGGGATGGTTTGGAACCGTTTTAAAACGCCATGTTTGTGCAATGGAAGCAATAACAAGTACTCCTTCCAGCCATGCATAATGTTGACCAATGCAGGAACGTGGACCGCCACTGAAAGGAAAATAATCGTATCTCGAACGCTGCCCACCGGAATGTTCCGCGAGGGAATGTGGATTGAATTTGTCAGGCTCAGAATGAAAGCGGGAATCGTGATGTATCAAATAGGGACTCATCAGTACGATGCTACCACCGGGTACTATATAGTTACCTATCGAAAAATCTTCCAATGCCTGCCTGGCAATTATATATATAGGAGGATACATACGCATGGATTCAGCGAACACCATTCTCGTAAGTTTTAATTGGGGATAATCCTCCGGGGTTGGTATGCGGCCATTCAATTCCCGGTCGAGCTCCTTATGCAATTCAGCCTCAACTTCCGGGTGTTGCGAAAGCAGGTACCACGTCCAGGTAAGTGCAAGCGAGGTGGTATCGAGCGCAGTTAGAAAAAGGGTTAGTGCCTCATCGCGAATTTGTTTATCAGTCATGCCGCCATCGCTGCCTTTGTCCTCCTGCGCCTGTAACAACAAGGAAAGTAAATCTCCATTATTTAATTTGCTTCGCCGCCGTTCGTCAATAATTCTGTAAATCGTTTTATCAAGTCGTGCGGCAGCTTTGAAAAAGCGAATTGTGCCGGGAAGGGGAAGTTTCAGCAATACTTCCGCAAAAGGCAGGGTTATCCTTCCAAAAAGAGACATGATCGAGCGCAGCGCTTCGCTGATTTCCGGCGCTTCTTCCTCTACGTCCATATTGAACATAGTCATTCCTGCGATCCCTGTACTCATCTTTATCATTTCTTCCATCATATCCACTTTCATCCCGTCTTCCCAGCCATTCATTAAAAGGGTAGCATAATCCGTCATGGGGGGTGCATAAACATTCATCATTTTACTATGAAAAGCTGGCTGAATGATACGGGATTGGCGCTTATGTGATTCCCCTTCATTAGTCAAAAGGCCTTCCCCCAAAAGTTCTTTCGCCATCTCCAATGGCCTGCCTTTCACAAAATTGCCATGCTGTACTGATAAAACTTCTTTGATATAATCCGGATGATTCAGGAGAACGATGCGAAGCGGCCCAAGCTTAAAATGGGTGATATCGCCATATTCATCAGACACTTTTTTTAGGAAGCCAAGGCTGTCTTTTCGAAAGCTAAAAAAAGTACTTAAAGGAATTTTTGATTTAGGTCCCGGTGGAAGTTTAGATTTATTTATCATTTTCATCTACTGCGTTGGATTCAAAATTTATATAAGGCACAACCTACCTGTATTCCTGAACCAATAGCGATGATCAACCCGGTATCGCCGGGTTTCACCAGTTCTTTTTTTAAAGCATATTCAATCCCATAGGCAATTGATGAAGAAAAAATATCTGATCTATCCTCAACAGCGTTTGCAAATTTTTCCATAGAAAGATCAAATTTTTCGCTTAATCGCTTAATAAACCCGGAAGAAATTTGGGGAGGAAAAATTAAATCGATATGACAAAGCTCAAGTCCTTCCTGTTGCAACAAATTTTTAACAACAGGCATAATGGCTTCAATATATTTGTCCTCAATGTCAGGAGCTTTTTCAACCAGTAAACATATTTTGGTATCAATGGTAACGCATCTCGAAGTATAATCGCTTAGTGACCCTAATTGATAATTGAACAGGATCCGGGAAAAACCACAGGCCTTGTTTGGATGTGCGTCCAGAATAATTGCAGAAGCGGTTTCGCACACACCCAAAAGTTTATCAGGAAACAGGTTTGCGTTGTTGTCAATTTCAGAAGCAACAATCATTGCTGTTCGGCAATTTCCAGTGTGAATCATTTGTTGTGCGATATAACATGCATTCAGGAATCCAATAGCCCCGTTAAAAATATCGAAGGCAAGTGTTTTATTGTTATGATCCGCTGACAGGGCACCATTCATCTCCAATTTTCCCGCTAATAACGCTGCTATAGCTGGTTCCATGATATACTCGCTGCGGTAAACGCCACTATGGATCAGCAGTTCAATATCGTTGCATGTGTAAATAGATTTTTCCAGGCAATTTGTAGCCGAGCTGTGAAGTAATTCCACGGAAGTCTTTTTTCCGGCGTAACATTCCGGCAACGTTCCCACGCTTTCGATTCGGATTCCTGTACCCATAACCTGGTTACCTGCAACTGGATAATCAGTGAAAGTCTCTGGGTTTTTACGCTCCGATCCTTTATTACGCAATCGCAACGGGAGATCATCAACCACGTACAATGCAGTGCCAACGGTGAGCCCGGAAGCTGCAACAATAAACACAATCTTATCTCCGGATTGGATTCTATTGTTATGAATATGATCCCACAGGGCAATGAAATGGGACGTTGAAGCAGTGTTGCCACGTAACTCAAGATTGTTGATGGTATTGCCCTCATTACAAATTTTGCTGTTCAGCAAATTGTTAATCTCCTGCTTTGCACTATTTAATGTCATGGTCGAGGTCTGGTGCATGATCAGGTGTTGAAATTTATCGGGCGGCCAGCCTGCCGATTGAAGCACATCCAATGCATTTCTTGCACCAGATTTGATAGCGACATCTGTAAGATTAACCGAATCGGTATACATGGTCCATCCTCCTGTTTCTGATGCTTTGCCAATACAATATGCACTGTAGCGACCCAGGGTTTGAAGCTGTATTTCCTGAAAGCCGGCTTGGCCGTTTAAACCTTTTTCCAAAATCAGCGCTGCGCCGGCATCACCCAGCGTTAAACAGGCAAGCCGGGGGTCCATAAAACTTTCAATCTCTATTTGAGCGGTTTTAGTGAGGTGTGTTATGTATTCGCCACTAACTACTAACCCTCTGCGGACTGCACCAGAATTTATTAAAGAATTCACGATGTAGACGCCGGTAAACATACCTGCGCAGGCATTGCTGATATCAAATGCTATGGCATGTTCAAAGCCAAAGTATTTTTTAAGTTTAATAGAAGTGCAGGGTTCAAAGGAAAGAGTTTCCGGACCATCATATCTTGAGATGTTACAACAAATTAGAATGTCAATATCCGCGGCAGTATATTTTGATTTTTGCAGGCAGTCGGCAATTGCTTTCTTTGCTAAATCAATAGAAAACTCAGTCGTTCCCGCCATACATCTGCTCTTGATGCCGGAGATCTTTTCAAGTGGAAAACGTATGGGCTTTTTACAACCTCCTAATATTTCCGCCGTTGAAAATGATTCTTCCGGGAGGTAAATCCCTAAACTCTCAATTACCATGTTTTTGCGGTCACGCATATGCAGTTTTGAATATTCAACTACGGCCTATGTAGCCCAGAAGTTTTTCCGGCTCTATATACAGGCTAATCCTGGCCAGCTGCTGGCTCAAGCGGTAGAAGACATGCTGGTATAGGATTTCGGATTCTACTCCAAATGCACGAAAAGCCTGAATTAAATGGTGATCTTCGGTTTTGTCTCCATAAACTGATTTCATCATTCTCTTTAATGCCATATTGTTTCGAAATCTTTCCCTGGTATCGCCTTTCCGAAAAAGTTCATTGTACATAGCTACACACAAGTCCATGTGCCTCGTTTCGTCCTGCACAGAGATAGTTTTACAAATACTACAAAACAACTTGTCCGGCATAAACTTTTCATTGCCAAAAAATTCAAGGTATGCTGCTCCTATTGCTTCCACGACCACAGCTAAAAACAATCCGGTGCCTGGCGAAAAACGTGCAAGCCACATATAACGATTAGCTCCCTTTATAAGTATTGGTGAAATATATTCTTTGGCCTCTAACTTTTCTACTAAAAAACGCCGGAAAGTCGCAGAATGTTTTGCCTCATCATTTATAAAGGTTGTCATCGCTTCCTGAATTTCCCGGTGCCGTTTGTAATGGATGATGCCCACCGTTAAAGGAGCGATGGCACTTTGTTCCACCACCAGGGCGTGGTTTGCAATATCCTTTAATCCGCGAAGCTGGCGCTTGAAAATTAAATCTTTCAACCGGGCAATATCCATTGGATCGGTTGGTAAATGTTTATTTTGTAAAGTGCTATGAAGCAATTCGCGTGTTTCTCTCAAATCTGTTAATACCTGCGGCTCAATTATATTAAAAGCTTCTCTGATTACTGGTCTCAATCGTTTCTCTTCTAATTTGCATTTAGTTATAAATTGTTTGTATTCCTCCTGAACCTGGTTTATCCGGGCGATCAGCCAGGATAACCTTAAGATCTGATGCTGTCGTTCCTCTTCGGTTTTCATGTGTTTAACCGTTATTCCTTCCTTGAATAATCCGAGCCGTTGCTGTTCACGCAGGTCCAATAATTCGCTTTGAAGAATCTCTAACTCATCTTTTGAATTTGAACCGGAAGACTGTAAATTTTTTAGAGGTAATTGAATGACTGCCGCTTGGTTAATTGCCGGCCTGTCAAAGGGAATACATTCTGCGATATCTTTTAAAACATCTTCTTCCAGTGGAAGTTGGTAATGCTTAACCTGTTCAATTTTACGTTCGAGATTGCTTGTAATCATAGGCAATGTCATAAACACCACCCTTGAGAATTCAGCCGGGGTTAAATTTTCCAGATTCTCTCTAAGATTGTTCTGAACAGATTGATCCCAATCAAATTTCTTTTCCTTGCTCCAATATTTTTCGGCGCAATCTCTTGTAAATTGTGTAAAATCGTGTGTAGGGGTGATGTAATAATCAGGTAGCCCTTTGTTAACATTTTTGCGGAGCGATAGTTTACCTAAAATATTCACTTCATGTTATTTACATCGGAGCAGCGCTAAAGTGGCTACTCTTTAATAAATATAAACAAAGTGCTTTACACTACAGAAAAATAATAAATTTGTTTAACCTGAAAGGGCATCAATAAAAAATGGGGGAACATTTCTCCATTAAATAAAAATTTTCCCTGGATAGTAATTGCCTTTAGTTCACAAGACCTTGCATAAGTAAGGGCAGCCATATATGTCCTTAACTATACCTTAATTTTTAAAAACTGTCATCTCATTAACATGATGCAAAAGTTTCTTCTGTAATAATAAACAACACAAAATTTATTCATTCAAAGCTGCGTATGGTCAGAGGTTTTATTATTTGACTGATTAAGTTTTTATTTATATCTTTTGAAATATATCTCAACCAGTTTATGAAGCAGATTCCAAATTCTTTGGTCGATATTTTACTATGGCGTGCAGAACATCAGCCCCATTCAGTAGTTTATCGGTTTTTGAAAGACGGTGAATATGATGAAGCTTGTATTACTTATGGAGAATTAGACCGTCAGGCTCGTTCAATCGGGGCAACCTTGCAAGCTTCCACTAAGGCGGGAGAACGGGCGCTTTTACTTTTACCAGCGGGACTGGATTTTATTGCAGCATATTTTGGCTGCCTGTATGCTAATATCATAGCGATTCCTGTTTATCCACCTCATCCGGCAAGATTAGAGAAAAGCCTGTCGACCATTTTTAGGATAGCAAGCGATTCCAGGCCGGCAGCAGCAATCATGGACTCCTCTCTCTATGATGCATTAAAATCCCGGACGGATTTAAGTGCCGGGTTCGGTAGTATAAAACTGATTGTTGCTGACACCGATGAAATCGAAAGTCAATCCGGGAAATGGCAGCGCCCTGCTCCAAACATAATTGGGATAGCGTCTCTGCAATATTCTTCCGGATCCACATCTGCACCGAAGGGAGTAATTATAACTCATAGTAATCTACTTCATAACCTGGGCGTTATTGAGGAGTCCATGGGACTTACAGATAAAAGCGAAACTGTGTTTTGGTTGCCTCCATATCATGACATGGGATTAGTAGTGATATTGCAATCTCTTTATACAGGCTATCCTGCAACTTTAATGTCGCATTTAACCTTTTTACAAAGTCCTATTCGCTGGCTTCAGGCAATCACGCGATTCCGGGCCACAGCGAGCGGAGGCCCAAATTTCGCCTACGATATGTGTGTGAGCAAGATAAGGCCGAAGCAAAGGGAACAACTTGATCTTAGCAAATGGGAAGTTGCTTTTAATGGAGCAGAATCGATAAATCCTAAAACCTTAGACCAGTTTGCAAATTATTTTGCCCCCTGTGGTTTTCGACGCGAAGCGTTTTTTCCATGCTACGGGCTGGCAGAGGCGACCCTGATGGTCGTGGGTGGACCGAAGACCAGATTGCCGGTAGTAAAGAACCTCTTAAAATCAGGATTAGAAGAAAACAAGGTGATTATTACCGGGCAAAACGGTGATATAACCCAAGCCCTGGTGAGTTGCGGACAAAACATAGGAAGACAAACGATCAGGATTCTTGATGTAAAAGCCTTAACCCCCTGCCTTCCTAACGAAGTAGGAGAGGTTTGTTTGAGTGGACCCAGCGTTTCTATCGGCTATTGGAACAACCCAGTGGAGAACGAATACACTTTTGTGACACGTTTATTTGAAAATGAAGAAGGTACTTTTTTACGTACCGGGGATTTGGGTTTTCTTAACGGCGATGAATTGTATATTACCGGGCGTCTTAAAGACCTGATCATCATCAATGGAAAAAATCACTACCCACATGATATAGAAAGAACAGTAGAACAATCTCATTCCGCTATACTGCCGGGAGGCTGTGCCGTTTTTTCAATTGACGATTCGGGAAGTGAACGCCTGATTGTGGTGGCCGAAATTCAGCATAAACCTGTAATGGATTTAGCGGAAGTTATAAGAGTGATCCGCACTTCTATAGCCGAAAATCATAACCTTTCTGTTTATGATATTAACTTAACTGTTACCGGCACGATACCAAGAACCACAAGTGGTAAAATAAAGCACTTTCAGTGCAAAAAAAATTACCTGGCTGAAACTTTAAACGAAATCAAATTAGCATGAAATTCGGAATATTTATCGATCTCCAATTGCCCCGGCCCTGGAATGATGGCGATGAATCCCGAATTTTTCAGGAAGCAATGGAGCAGGTGGAGCTGGCCGACCGCCTTGGAATAGATTATGTATGGACACAGGAACATCATTTCCTGGAAGAATATTGTCATTCCTCTGCTCCCGAAATTTTTCTTGCTGCCTGTAGTCAACGGACGAAAAATATCCGCCTCGGTCATGGTATTGTTGTAATGTCTCCAAAAATGAATCATCCGGCAAGAATTGCAGAACGTATTGCCACACTTGATATTATCAGTGGTGGACGTGTAGAGTGGGGTACCGGTGAATCCGGATCAAGAATGGAGCTTGAAGGATTTGGTGTTGACTTTGTAGACAAGCGCCCTATGTGGGCTGAAGCGCTGCAGGAAACAGCAAAAATGATGTGTACGAATCCTTACCCTGGTTTTCAGGGAAAATATTTTTCCATGCCGCACAGAAACGTAGTTCCAAAACCTTTGCAAAAACCCCATCCACCGGTTTGGGCCGCTTGTTCAAATAGGGATAGCGTAACGTTGGCTGCTCAACTGGGCCTTGGAGCGCTGACATTTGCTTTTGTTAATGCGGAAGAGGCAAAATTCTGGGTAGACGAATATTACGATACTTTCAAAAAAGATTGTAAGCCAATTGCCCAGAATGTGAATCCGAACGTGGCCATGCTTTCGGGATTTATGTGCAATGAAGATTACGACACCGCCATCCTGAGAGGCCAGGAGGGAGCGCAGTTTTTTGCATTTGGATTAGGTCATTATTGGCGTGATGGCAAGCACTTTCCAGGGAATACTAATTTATGGGACAGTTTCAAAATGAGACCTCCGTCTATTACCGATAAAATGGAAAGAGAGCGAAAGAAAGCGGGCATGGGCGGTATAGGAAGCCCAAAGCATCTCATCAAAAATTTTGGTGATTTGGAAAAAGCTGGGGTGGACCAATTGATTTTATTGCAGCAATGTGGGAATTATCGACATGAACATATTTGTGAATCCCTGGAACTTTTTGCAAAGGAAGTCCTTCCCCAATTTAAAGAGAGAGATGCAATCAATAGAAAAGTGAAACAGGAAGAGCTCGCGTCATTTATTGACAAAGCGGATCGAAATATACAAACGCCGGACCCCTTGAAGGAAGTACGGGCAGTGGAAGCTTATCCCTTAATGTGGAATAATATGAGTACCGAAAATCAACTGGATACTCCTGACCGGCGCCCCGGCATGACTGCATTCTGGAAGATGCAGGTAGGTGGAAAACAACCCAAGAAATAGAAATGATGCCAACAACTTTTATTCGGATGACAATAAGATAATGTTGCGATGAATACAAAAGAAATTCAAGACTGGTTGGTTAATTATATCGCCAGGCTCCTGCATCAATCACCGGGCACCATAGATATTCGTGAACCTTTTTTGAACTATGGACTTTCCTCGCTCGATACTGTTACACTTTCCGGTGATCTCGAGGAGTTACTTGCCAGGCGGCTTTCACCAACTCTGGCTTATGAGTATCCAAACATTTTGTTGCTCTCCGGTTATCTTACGGGGAATATCGAAAAAAAGGATTTCGCTTCAACCTTAAATTCACCTGCAGATATTTCCAGGGAACCAATAGCCGTAATTGGCATGACCTGCCGTTTTCCAGGAGCTAAGGATATTGAATCTTTCTGGCAATTACTGTGCGACGGTATTGACACTATTTGTGAAGTTCCGTCAGATCGCTGGCAAAAGGAAGCGTTCTATGATCCTGATCCTGGCATGCCCGGTAAATCAATTTCACATTGGGGCGGATTTCTCGACAACATTGATCAATTCGATCCATTCTTTTTTAGCATTTCGCCCAGAGAGGCCAAATACATGGATCCACAACAAAGGTTGCTGATGGAGTTATCGTATGAAGCCCTGGATGATGCAGGCCAAAATAAGTCTAGCCTTGATGGTACCAAAACCGGCGTATTTATTGGTATTTCAGTAAACGAGTATAGTGCACTTCAATTAAATGATCCTTCAATTATTAGCAGCCATTCTGGTACCGGAAACGCTTTGTCAATAGCAGCCAATCGTATCTCTTATTTTTTCAACTTCCATGGGCCCAGTATTGCTATTGATACCGCATGTTCGTCCTCTTTATCTGCCGTTCATTTGGCCTGTCAAAGTCTTAGGAATGGTGAGTGCACAATGGCGTTAGCGGGTGGAGTCAACATGATTATCTCTCCTGCAAATTCAATCGCTTTTACCAAGGCGGGAGTTTTGGCGCCAGACGGAAGATGCAAAACCTTTGATGCCGGTGCGAATGGTTACGTTCGGGGTGAGGGCGCGGGTGTGATAGTCCTCAAACCACTTTCAACTGCACTGGCTGATGAAGATCATATTCATGCAATCATACTGGGTAGTGCAATTAGTCAGGATGGCCGAACCAACGGATTAATGGCCCCCAGTCCTGAGGCACAGATAGCGATGTTGCAGCAGGCTTACCATGCAGCCGGTGTCGATCCGGGCATTGTTCAATACGTAGAAGCTCACGGTACAGGAACCATATTGGGAGATGCTATGGAAGCGAAAGCCCTTGGAGCAGTTTTGGGTATAAATCGTTCTAATGGACCCTGTTCGATCGGATCTGTAAAAACTAACATAGGGCACCTTGAAGCGGCTGCGGGAATTGCAGGCTTATTAAAAGTTATTCTAAGCCTTAAACATCGGGTTATTCCACCAAGTCTTCATTATCATTCACCTAATCCGCATATATCTTTTGATGACTTAAACCTTTGTGTTCAGGATAAGTTGAGCATATGGCCTTCGGGTCCAGGCCCTGCCATCGCAGGCGTAAGCTCGTTTGGCTTTGGTGGTACGAATGTGCATATGGTGCTGCGTGAAGCAAACCAAAATAGCGGGGAGGAAACAAACAACAAAAAGATGGATTCAGAAACCACCGATGTCTATCTGCTTCCACTTTCTGCAAACACCGTCGGACAACTCCACTTTGTCGCCGGTACGTTTAAGAAAATTCTTACCTCCAATTTATCTGTTTCGTTACATGATATTTGTACCGCCGCATGCAAGAAAAGAAGCATGTTCGATTACCGGTTGGCGGTAATTGGAAATAGCCGGAATCAATTCGATAACAGCCTTGAAGCTTTCCTCAGACAAGAGCAGGACCCCAATCTTTTTTCAGTAGATAATATTTCTGAGCATCGATCGAAGCTTGTTTTCGTTTTTCAGGGCCAGGGAGGGCAGTGGTACGGCATGGGTAGAGATCTCCTTAAACAGGAACCTGTTTTTTATGCGTTGATTGAACGGATTGATAAAGTTATCCAGGAACAATTCAATTGGTCTTTGATGAAGGTGCTTTCCGCAGAAGAATCGATTTCCACCCTCGAAGAAATCGATGTGCTTCAACCGTGCCTGTTTGCCATCCAGGTTGGTCTTGCCGGTTTGTGGCAATCATGGGGTATTACTCCCGATGCAGTGATAGGACATAGTATGGGTGAGGTGGCAGCCGCCCATGTTGCCGGCATTTTAACTTTAGAAGAAGCAATACAAATCATATGCTTCCGCAGCCAGCTCCTGAAGCCATTTCGGGGAAAGGGACGAATGATGGTTACTGAACTATCGCCAGACCAGGCCCAACAACTGGTTATTGAATACGGAAACAATATTGCATTAGCTGTTATCAACAGCCCTTCATCTACCGTTTTATCTGGCGACCCGGAAACGATCCAAAAAGTCATGGATGTCTTACAGGGCAAGAATCTTTTTTGTAAACTGGTAAACGTTGATGTTGCCTCCCACAGTTCCCAAATGGATGAGCTTCAAGTTGATCTGTTAAAAACTCTGGAGGGACTGCAGCCCCGGCGAGCAAGGATACCTTTTTATTCATCCGTTTTGGGTAGCCGTGGAGATGAACTCAACTTCAATGCGATCTACTGGATGGACAACCTGAGGAAACCCGTTTTATTTGCTAAAGCGATCAACCAACTACTTAATGAAGGTCATACTACCTTTATTGAAATTGGTCCCCATCCTATTCTACAGAGTTCGATACAACAAACAGTACAGCCCGGCCATGGTGAAGTAAGGTTACTTCCTTCATTACGCAAAGGAGAACCTGAGCGTGAAGTTTTGCTCCGGTCGGTGGGAGTACTTTACTCCGAAGGATTTTCAATTAACTGGGACACACTCTATCCAAAAAAAGGCAAATATGTTGAGCTCCCTCCTATTGGTTGGCAACGTCAACGGTATTGGATGGACAAAAGGCCTTCCGGGCATACATCTAATTCACCTTCAATCCCGCCGCGAGAAAAAAATTATCATCCGCTGTTAGGTGACCTAATAGCCCTGGCAAATTCGCCTTCAACTTTTATATGGCAAACCGATATTGACGACGACCTGCTGGGTTTTCTGGAAGATCATCGCATAGAAGATGAGATCGTCTTTCCTGCCGCTGCATATATTGAAATGGCCTGGCAAGCAGCTTTAGAAACGGGGATAAATAAATCACATGTGCTTGCTGATTTTGTTTTCAAAGAGAAAATGATTTTACAACGCGGAAACCGCAGGTCGGTCCAGGTTTCATTATCCCCTTATGAAAAAGAGAGTTTCCTGTTTAGCATTTATGGCAGAATTAGCCCGGAAGAAAATTGGAAACTATATGCTTCTGTTTTTTTTATAGAGAATAACGGGTCTAATAGCTTGAAACCTGCAATGGGAAACCAACTTGAAATCATAGGTCAGCAAAGTACAACACAGTTTACTGCGGAAGAATTTTATAAAGCCTTTCAATTACGCGGAATACACTATGGCCCTGCTTTTCGGGGGGTCCAGCAGGTTTGGAATAAAGATAACCAGTCGTTAGGCCGGATCATTTTACCTGAGGTGTTACAAAACAACACGGCGCTTTATCAAATGCACCCTTCATTTTTAGATGCCTGTCTGCAGGCTTTGGCTGCAACCCAGGGCTCTTTAATGGAGTCATACCTTTATCTTCCAACGGGGTGCAGGTACATCCGGTTTTTTTCCCGGCCTGGTAATATATTGTGGAGTAATGTAACCCTGCAATCCAGCCTCGTGCCATCTTCAAATAGCTTCATAGCCGATATCATGATTTCGGATGAAAATAATCAAGCTGTTGCTGAGCTCATTGGCTTTAGGCTTGAGCGGATCAAAAGACATCTTAACCCTCCTAAATCCCCCCAGGATACGTGGTTATATAATGTATACTGGAAGGCCCAGGGATGGCCATCTTCTTCGGGTAGTTTCTTTCCTGAAAAAAAGAATTGGCTAATATTTACAGATGATGATGGTTTAGGCGAAGAGCTAGCGAAACAAATGGAGATCGCTGGCAACTATTGTTATCTTTTATCTACGGATACGATAAATAAACGGGACGCATCAGGAGAGGCTGCCTTACTTGAATCAATTGAGAAAAAGATTAAAGAAATTACATCTTTATATGGTGTCATACATCTCTGGAGTCTTAGGCGATCATCCGACACCTTAGAAGTTTTTAAAGATGCACAATTAACTTGTAACAGCGTATTGGGCCTTGTAAAGTCTTTAACCGCACGTCTGGCCGGATTGCCACGTTTATGGTTAGTTACAAGAGGTGCTCAATCTGTAAAAGCCGGTGAAGAAATTTCTGTAGAGCAATCAGCTTTATGGGGATTTGGAAAAGTTATAAGCTTTGAGTTTCCGGAACTCAAATGTATCCGCATGGATTTGGATCCTTTACAAACAAATGCTGAATCTGTACTTCTCCTATTAAAACAGTTGCCAATAAATGATAATGAAGATCAAATCGCTTTTCGGTCTGGTAGTCGTTTTGTTCTCCGGCTTTCACCATTTACACTTAAGGCATCTTCAAACTTACCAGTGGCATTGCGTGAAGATGGTACTTACCTGGTTACAGGTGGATTGGGTGCATTAGGGCTGGCAACGGCAAATTGGATGGCAACACGAGGAGCCCGGCACCTCGTTTTATTGGGGAGAAATGAACCCCGTTCCTCAGCAATAAATCTTATAGATCAGATAAGGCGGCAAGGCGTTGAAGTTGTTATTGAACAGGTTGATGTAACTATTCATTCTCAACTGGAGTACCTTTTTGAGAAAATGAAAAAAAACATGCCGCCACTTAGGGGAATAATTCACGCAGCAGGAGTACTGGATGATGGCTCAATTCTTAATATGGATAGCTGGAGGATGAAAAATGTAATGGCGCCAAAAGTTGAGGGCACCTGGAACCTTCACCGGTTAACTATGGATATCCACCTCGATTTCTTCGTTTTTTACTCTTCTGCAGTCTCAGTGCTTGGCTCACCCGGGCAGGGTAATTATGCGTCTGCATGTTCTTTCCTTGATGCTATGGCTTATTACCGCCGCAATCTTGGGCTTGCAGCCATCAGCATAAACTGGGGTCCATGGGCTGATATTGGGTTGGCGGCGGGGGTAAATGAAAAATTAAAGGAGCAAAACGCGCCATCTCAACATCTCATTAAAATGATAAAAATCGACCGTGGGTTACAAATTCTTGAACAATTACTTAATGAATCTATTCCCCAGGTTATGGTTTTACCCTTTGATTTGAAGAATTTGATTGATCTCTATCCCACAGCTGCTGAGATGCCTTTCCTGTCAGAAGCAGGCGGCGGCGATATTCACATCTCACGCCTCTATTCCCGACCGAACCTGCGGCAGAAGTATGTTGCTCCACGAAATGAGATTGAGTTGAAGCTTACAGAATTATGGCGACAAACGTTGCATATCGATCAGGTTGGCATTAATGATTCTTTTTTCGAACTCGGAGGGGATTCAGTGCTTGGCGCACAGATATTAGCATTGGCCCAAAAAACTTTTGGGATACGTATCAATCCACAGGATGCTTTTCAGGAATTTACGATTAACCGACTAGCAGAAATGCTGGAAACGGAAATTAGGAAGCAGATTAATGAGATGAGTGAAGAGGAAGCAAAAAAACAACTCTCCGGTAAAAATTAATATAATGAATACACCGCTCTCGGCAGTTAAAAATGCCTTGTTAGAAAAATGGTTGCAGGGAGAGAAATCTACCAAAGCGGACACTGTTATATCGCCACGTCCTCAAAACAGCCCAATTAAAATTTCGTTTCCACAACAAAGTTGTTTGTTTCCCGAGTTGCTGGACCGCGGTACTGCAGTAAATAATCTATCTGTCCTCCTTAAAATTAAAGGGATGCTGGATTTTGAGGCGCTGAACAAAAGTGCTAATCAAATCCTTGACCGTCATGAGATCGTTCGAACACGCTTTTCTATGGGTATGGGAATGCCAGTGCCGGAAATTTTAGATAACCTTACGATCACCATTCCAATTGTTGATCTGACAGAGGTTGATAAAAAAGATCTGGAAACAGAAGTGCGGAGATTAGCGGAAAAAGAAGTTTTGCATCCCTTTGATTTATCACAGGCCCCCCTCTTTCATCTTAAATTATACAGAATAGAGGAGCACAAATATTTTTTACTTCTCATTGCCCATCATACCATCGCGGATGGCTGGTCGCTGGGTGTATTTCTCAATGAGCTGATGAAGTGTTATGCGGCCAATACTACAGGTATTTCTACAGAAGAAGGTCGTCTTCCCATTCAATATTTTGACTACGCATATTGGCAAACCAGCGACAAGCATCAGGATTCTTTACAATCATCAAAGGAGTACTGGAAAAAGCAACTGGGTGGCGAACTTCCCGGGTTGGAATTACCAACCGATTTTGCACGGGGTGCAAAACGAACGTTTGCCGGGGGAACCCATCGTTTTACAATTCCCGAAGATCTAACAAAAAAACTTGAAGAATTAAGTAGACAGGAAGACGCAACTTTATTTATGACCTTGCTTGCGGCTTTTTACCTGTTACTCCATAGATACACCGGGGAGGATGACATTCTGGTGGGAGTTCCTATAGCAAATCGTAATCTTCCAGAACTTGAGAATTTGATTGGCGTTTTTATCAATACGTTGGTCATTCGGGTAAAGCTTTCTGCTGATGCCAGTTTTCGCGAACTGCTCCGGCAGGTACGAACCACTTCCCTCGATGCTTATGCAAACCAGGATTTTCCCTATGAAAAACTTGTGGAAGAGTTGAAACCGAAACGTGATCTTAATCGACCGCCACTTTTCCAGGTTGTTTTTAATCTTCAAAATTCCCCAATGCCCAGGTTGAATATTGCCGGGCTTGAAACGGAGTTCCTGGAAATTGACCGCGGTGTTTCCCAGTTTGATATCACTTTGATGATCACTAAGAATGGGGGACAATGCCATGCACTGGTTGAATACAATGCTGATCTCTTTAAGGCATCTACAATTGAAAGAATGTTCCGGGTTTTTCAGAAATTCCTGGAACATGCTTTGACCGCACCGGATACTCCTATTTCAAAATTACAAATAATCACCAGTGAGGAGCTGCATCATATGGTTTTCAAGATTAATAAAACCACGCTTGATTTTCCCCGCGAAAAATGCATCCACCAGCTTGTGGAAGATCAAGTGGAAAAAACACCGGATGAAATCGGGATTATTCATGATCAAACTCAAATTACGTATCGTGAAATGAACCAGCGTGCAAATATGCTTGCGAACTATATCCGGGAACTGGGAGTTGGTCCCGAAATACGGGTTGGCATTTTGATGAAAAAGTCAATAAAGACTGTTGAAGTACTGTTAGGCGTTTTAAAAGCAGGAGGAGCATATGTGCCAATTCATATTTCCTCACCACCCGAAAGGATTCAATTTATACTGGAAGATGCGGATGTAGAAGTGTTGATTACAAATTTAGATCCCGGGCCATTAAATGAGTTTAAAGGAATTGTTGTGAATATTGAAGACGAAAATATTCTATCAAAAAATGTTTCTTCAAATCCCAACAACAGCGTCAGTTCCAATAACCTCGCTTATATTATTTATACCTCGGGTTCAACTGGAGAACCTAAAGGCGTTATGGTTAATCATTCCTCACTTGTAAACTTCCTCTGGTCAATGCAAAAATACCCTGGGATGAATGCAGAGGCGGTAATAGTGGCCCTGGCCGCGGTATCCTTCGATCCATCGACCCTTGAGTTGTTTCTTCCATTAATTGTGGGAGGAAAAATAGTTATCGCAAGTGAAGAAATGACTACTAACCCGTTAATATTAGCAGAAACAATACAACGTCACGATGTAAATATCTTGCAGGCAACACCTGCTACCTGGCAATTACTCCTCGATACAGGTTGGGCAGGCAAGCCGGGAATGAAAGCACTTTGTGGCGGCGATGTAATGACACGAAAAATGGCTGATCAACTTCTTGCATTAGTTGGAAGTCTTTGGAACGTATACGGCCCCACGGAAACAACTGTATGGTCCTCTGTTAGCCAAATTGAGAAAGATGATCGTCCTATTACCATTGGTCAACCTATTGGCAATATGCAGTTTTATATTTTGGATCAATATCTTCAAACCCCTCCCGTTGGCGTTATTGGTGAATTGCACATTACAGGAGAAGGGGTGTCACGTGGATATCTTAATAATCCGCAATTGACAGGAGAAAAATTTATTGCAAATCCATTCAGTTCCAAATCCGGTGTTCGCTTGTATAAAACCGGCGATCTCGCCCGTTATTTACCAAACTATGAAATTGAGTTACTCGGACGTAACGATGACCAGGTAAAAGTGCAAGGTCACCGAATTGAATTGGGTGAGGTCACTGCGGTTTTGTTGAAGCATCCATCCGTTAATGATGGCATCGTTGTAACCCGCATTGAAAAATCGGGAGACAAAAAATTAGTTGCTTATTTTGTTCCAAAATCCGGGCAGCAAACCAATAACGCTGTATTAAGGGAATACTTTATAAAAAAGCTTCCTGAATATATGATTCCCTCTTTTTTTATTAGCATCGATTCCTTACCCCTGAATACTAATGGGAAAATCGATCGCAAGCGTTTACCGGTTCCGGGTGACATTCTTCAAAATTCGGGTTACGTTGCCGCCCGAAACGAAGAAGAGGAAATCATGACAAAAATCTGGCAAAATGTGCTTGATGTTGAGCAGGTGGGTATTCATGACAATTTTTTTGATCTCGGCGGAGCTTCCATTCAAAGTATTCAGATTGTCGCCAAGGCCAATATGTTTGGCTATCAAATTACTGTTGAGAATATTTTTGAGTATCAAACCATCGCTGGCTTAGCTGCATATATAAAGGCTACAATAAAGGATAGTTCCACTGCTTGAAAAAGGGTTGAAATTTTCGGGTCACCAACTCTTTTTCGTTTGGTGGCAATGCGTGTTTTAACTGCTGAAAATTCTTTTGGCCCTCAATATACTTTATCATTAGATTTTCACAATAATTGAAATCATCAAAATTGAGGATTTCATATATTTTACGCATCTTTTCTACCGGCTCCCGCAATAATTCTGAATATGGAATTTCTATTAACTGGCCCTCCGGTATTAATCCCTTTTCCAAAAGATATCGGTTCATAATCTTAGTATAGGTCTCCAGAATAATGGAATTGTTGTTAACAGAGTTAGTGCCTCCTAAAGCATAGAGCCTGTTTGTAACTTTCAGGAATTGTTTGTTGGAAGCATAGACTTCATAGGGATTGCGGTGAATGAAAATAAATTTTGCTTTTGGAAATATCGAAAGTAAAAGTTTTATTCTGGCAGTATTTGGAGGACTTTTCAATACAAGTTGTTTTCCCTTGTTGGCCAAAGAAATTTTCCGGACCAGAAAAATAAAATCCTTCTTCCATCCTTCGATTTCTGACTCCGGTATGTTTTCGAATAAAACGAATTTATGGAACTGTTCCATCATGATTTTTGGAAAAAAATATCCCCATTGTGCTCCCCTGGGGTTTAAACTTGTTGTCATTGCTGCATCCTCTTCTCCGGGAAAACGGAACGACATAGGCTTTCTGTGAACAGGATCCTTGAGGTTAAAAACACGGCAAATAAAATCAAAAAACGGAGACAGTATCTTTTCGCCGGTTAACATTATTTCAGGAAGGATCATTTGAAAACCGGTATGATATCCAAAGCGGTTGTCCTGTGTTAAAAACTGATGAATAAACGAAGTGCCACTGCGATAAAAACCAAGAATAAATATGGGATCCTTCGTGATAGTATGTTCACTGATCTTTTTATTGTAAGTCAGCTCTATCCACCGCAAGGGCTCAAACAGGATCGTTTTAAACAACCAGGCGGGCAAATTCTTTAAACCTTTTAAGGAGATCCCCCCGCTTTTATAGGTGGTTTTTAGGAATGTATAAATTGGTAAAGGAAAAAGTCGGTTCATTAATTTTTGGTTACAGTCGAATTTTTTTAAGGATAAAGTAATATAGCATTTCAATTCCCTTACTTTCAGATTCCAGGTGCGTATGAATGACCAGATCGGGTTTTTTCGGAAGTTCATATGGATCATTTACACCGCTCAGGTTGTTGATTTTCTCAGGATCGTTTTCAGGGAACATTGCTTTTTTGTATAATTGCTTAGTATCTCTTTTAATAAGAGTTTCCATATCACAATTAATCCATACGGTGTTTACATGCTGACCGTATGCTGTTAACTGGTTTCTTATTTCTTCATGAGGATTAATTGCGGCCAGAATTGCTATCACACCATTTGTTGCCAGGAGGTTGGCCACAAATCCCAAACGGCCAGATGTTTTCATTCCTGTCTTCCTTTGAAAAACCAAGATCCGGACAAAGTAATTTCCTGTAAACAACCCCGTCAATTTCTTCAACCCTGTAATTGTTCTGCTCCAACAATTTCTTTACTCCGTTGGCAACGGTTGTCTTGCCCGAACCTGATAATCCTGTTAATTGAATCAATAGCATAATATAGTTGCTGACTGAAGTTTCGATAGGGGCAGTATATTTTTGTAAAGTACTGCTCCTATCTAAAATTGAAAAACAAAAAGTTGAAGCACGACTTTCGTTTCTCCCCATTTAATACGCGTCATGTTGCGGATTCGTGCATTAATTTCAATTATATTATAAGATTTTAAGTGAAGAAATAAGAGGCGGCTTAAAATCGCTCGTCGGAATGTTGCAATGAAAATGTTTTTTTTTCAACTTTTTTGAAACCTTTACCATCGATTTATAATTATGCTTTTTTATCCAGGAATAGATTTCCTTAGACCCATACAGATGGGTTGTGCTAACACTATTATTATTTGTTGATCTTAAAACCATTCCTGAAGGCAGATCAGATTCTTCTTCAATCCTGATCAAATCAATAATTACCTTTGAAAATGCTGATGCCAAAGTACCAATCCCGCCCCGAACCTGTTGCCAACCTAAGAAGAATAGACCTTTATAATCCGGATATACGCAATGACCTATGCATTGAAGATTTTTATTCTCTGTACGTATCAATGACTTTGGTAAAAAAGGAAAACTTAGTTTAAAGCCCGTTGCCGCTACGATTACATCAAATTCAAAAAATGTATTATCATCAAACCAAACCGTTTGATTTTCTATTTTAGTAATTTTCTTTTTTATCAAAATCCTGCCATGTTTTAAATAATAAGGTAACTCCTCACTTACTGTTGGGTGTTTATCAAAAGGCTTATGATTTGGATTAGCTAATCCATAAGAGGAATGTTTTCCAAAAGTTAATTTTATCAATAGCTTCACTAACAAAGGGTCTAAAAATTTTGGACCTTTTCTTAATTTAATCCTCGCCAGGGGAATTCCCATAAGTGTTTTTGGAAAAATCCATGGAGAATCTCTAAAACACATGACTGACGATGTTGAAACTCTTGCAGCTTCACAAGCAATATCGGCAGCTGAATTGCCACTGCCTATTACCAGAACTCTTTTATTTTTAAGCTGATCTGGTTCAATGTATTCTTTGGAATGAATATACTCGCCCATAAAATTTCCAGGCAACTCAGGGAAATTCATATCCCAATGATGTCCATTGCAAATTATAACCCCTTTGTAAGTTTGGTGTGAACCATCGTGAAAACGTACCTTCCACAAATTATCATCAATAGCCTGGATCCAGACTGCCCTGGTGTTAAATTGAATATTTATTTTTAAATCAAACTCTTCAGCGTATTGATTGAGATAACGTAGCATGTTTGATTGGGATAAAAAGTCCGGAAAACTATCTGGCATAGGATAGTCGGGATATTGCATCACATCCTTGCATACATCAGTATAAACAGTTTTGTATACACCATGAAACCAGTTTCCTCCCAATGCAGTATCTGCTTCTATTTGAGCATATTCAATCTGTGCATATTTTAGCGCCTTAGCCATCGCCAATCCGCAAGGCCCGGCTCCAATTATCAAATATTTAGTCATGATGAATTGGATAATTTTTTTAGATACCTGAAATTTAAAGAAAAACGGCCTAACAATTTTCTTTTTAATGACGATAGTTGTTTTTCATTCTCTCTTCTTCGGCCTACCCGCTAAATTATAATATGACAAATACCTTGAAATAATGATGAGCACGTGTAGGCTTAATCGCCTGCTCCAATTTACTATTTTTTATACAGGTGCAAAATCAATTGGCGGTTTAAGCTCGTGCTGGCTCTACTGCTTCTCCTTAATACCTTAATTTTTTTACATTAAGCTGTATACAGGAGTTTAAAATCCAAAAACATCCAAAAAAGAAAAGAGGATTGCATTTATAAGTAAAAAAATTAAACAGACATGAGTGAAATATTATTACAAACCATCGTAGAAAAATTGGAATCTTTGGAAATAGCAGTATTAAAACCACCAATTACTAATAAAGAGGAAGCCCTGCAACAATCATTGCTAAAAGAGGTTGAATGTTTTCAAGCTGAGATTACAAAGCTGCCTGGCCGATTCAGCGAAAATGAAGAAAAGTTGAATAAACTTTTGGAAAGCGTTAATGCATTAAATTCTAAATTAATTGAACCCATACAAGGCACTAAATCTATCGCACAAATGGTAGAAAAAGGCAACATGGAAATAAAGCGTTTGATTGAAATATCGCTAAAGAAAATCCAATCAGATAATATGAAAGTCTTTTTGGAATCAGATGCGAAAAAATGGATAGTTGTCCTACTGATTGCTTTAGTATTATTGACCTACCTCTATAATTTTGGAAGCCACTGGTTGGAAAGTCATAAATAGTATGTTTTAATAGGCTGTCATTTTTTAGGTGAAAATGGTTCTCAGCCGATGATTAAAAAGTCGCCAGCTTTTCAAAGGTATTCCTCATATTAGTCATAGCATAAAATAATGCCCATCACAAGTGACTGTCAGAAACAAATAAATGGCATTATTAAACCCGCAAGCTAATGATAAAGATGAAACTCTGCAACAAGCCTTATTAAAGGGATCAAGTCGTTTGAACCCGAGTTATAAAATTGCCTCCGCGTTTCAAGGAAAACAAAGAAAAGATAAATAAGTTGATAGCGAGGATGAGTGCTTTTAATTTTGGATAATCGAGCCTTTGCGCAATTACAGTACATACTCATCATATACACAAAGACGCATGGATTGCTATGGTTATTTCTTTTTTCAACCGCATTTTTCGGCTTACCGTTGCTAAATGGCAGTCTATCCGGTCACAGTTTGTTACCGCCATTGCGGGATTTCCTATGGGACAGCGGCCAGGAAAATGACCAGTTTTTGGCAAAGTTTAATAATAAAATTAATATCTTTAGTCAACCTTAATCCGCTTCGAAACTATGCTTGGTTATTTATACCATTCGGGCTTTATTTCAAAAACCAGAGAACATATTTTCCATAGAGCGCCCTATATTTTGTACACTTCCCTGTGTTTATTTTTTTGCTCTGTCTGCTTATGCCAAAGAGCAAAAATTGATAGCCTAAAAAATGTGCTGCCTCATTTGCGGGATACCGCAAGCGTAAATTGCTTAAACGAGCTAAGTAAATATTATTGTAATTATGACCATACTATGCAATATTACGCAAGAACAGATAGCGCAGAATTATGTGTTAATAAAGCTTACTTAGAAGCAACGGCTTTAAATTATAAATTAGGCATCGGTGGAGCTTTTGTAAACCTTGGTGAAATATATCTAAGGCGTTGGAATTTTTATACTGCCCGGAAATATATTGAGAAGGCCATTTCTGTATTTAAAAATATAGATGCTCAAACAGAATTAATTCAGGCTTATTCAATATTAGAAGACGTATTTCTTTCCATAGGAGGTGATGATACTTCAGCCATTAACTGTGCTAACATGTTGCTAGCTTATTATAAAAAAAGTAAGGATTCCGTCGGTGAGGCGAATGCGTGGGATGCTTTAAGCTCATCCTATAGCTGGCAGGGAAAGTATGAAAAAGCATTTGAATGTGACCAAAACCAATTTAACCTTTTAAAAAACCGGTCTGATCCTTCGTCGGTGTTAAATATGCTTAGAAACAGGGAAGGCCTGTACCAGCTTATTGAATGGGATGATAGTGTAGCTATGTGTGCTGCTAAAATAGATGCCTACGAAAAAAAAACAGGTATGCAACATCCATCGGAAGGAAGTGCATATTTCTGGACAGGAAAATTTGACTCCGCCGAATTTTATAATAAAAGGTTCCGAAATTTTTTAGTGTCGGATAACGGCTACGATTCTATCACTAAAGAAAGGGCTATTTTAAGAAGTGATATTGATCTGGCGTCGATTTACCAATACGAAGGCAGATATAAGGAAGCATTGCCCATGTTTATAAAAGCGCTGCAATATGACAAAGAAAAAGGTGTGGCTGATGAGGAAGACGAAGAGCTTATGAATATAACGATGATATACGATCTCGAAGGAAAATATACCGACGCGATACATTACGGAGAAGCTCTTATTTCGTCATCAGTTAAAACAAAAGCAAGTTATTACAGGCAAAAAGCGTATCAGGAGCTTTGGAGCATATACAATAAAAAAGAGGATTCTGCCAATGCGTACAAATATTATACAAAATATACAGGCCTGAAAGATTCGACGATTACTCAGACGTTTCAACGGAAACTAATGATAATAAATGAGCTGAATAATGAAAAACAGCAAGAAGAGCAAATAGATAGGCTGGATAAAGACAATAAATTAAAGCAGGATACGATAAAAAAAAATATACTCATAAGGAATATTCTTATAACCGACATTGTTGTTTTAATACTTATTGCATTTATTATATACAGGTTTATTAACCTGAAACGGAAAAATGAAAAGCTAGAGAAAGTAGGGCTGCAGCATTTATTAGATATAGAGCGAATACAAAATGAAAAAGACCAGTCAGACTTGAAGAAAAAAGCTGCCGAACTTGAAATACATGCCTTGCGTGCACAAATGAACCCGCATTTTATTTTCAATTCTTTGAATTCAATTAATCTGTTTATCCTGCAAAATAATAAATTGCAGGCTTCCAAATATCTTTCCAAATTTTCAAAATTAATAAGGCTTATTTTACAAAATTCACAGGAAGCCCTTATCCCGCTGGAAAAAGAATTAGAAGCACTGGAATTATATTTAGAGCTTGAATCGCTGCGTTTTGAAAATAAATTTGAATACAGAATTATTGCAGGTGATGCGCTTGATACCGGATTACTGAAAGTGCCACCTCTTTTCATTCAGCCGTATGTTGAAAATGCTATTTGGCATGGGTTAATGTACTTGCCCCGCACGGAAAAGGAAGGTAAAAGAGGAATCGGACATCTAAAAATTATTTTGTACTCCGAAGATGCCAAATTATTTTGTAAAATTACTGATAACGGCATTGGCAGGGAAAAAGCAGCAGCATTAAAAAGCAAACCCACACTCACGCATAAATCAATGGGAATGCGTATTACAGCAGATCGTATAGCCATGCTGCAGCAACAAAATAGAATGGAAACCTACATATCAGTGAATGATCTTACTTTACCGGATGGCAGCGCTGCCGGTACTGAAGTAATCATAAAAATGCCTTTGCGTTATGATTAAAGTAATCCTGATAGATGATGAAATGCATTGCATTAAAACACTAAGCATTTTGTTGCAGGAATACTGCCCGGATGTGCAGGTGCTGGATACATGCACAGATGCAGCTACGGGCCTAACGGCGATTGGAAGCTGGAAGCCAGACCTAATATTTCTCGATATTGAGATGCCGTACATGAACGGATTTGAAATGCTGGAACAAATTACTGAATTAAATTTCGCAGTTATTTTTACAACAGGGTATGACCAATACGCCATTAAAGCTATTCATTGCAGTGCGCTTGACTATTTATTAAAGCCTGTAAATGCGGATGAATTAAAAAGTGCTATTAAAAAAGCACAGGAACAACGTCATTTGCCGCTGCCCGAACAATTTCAGATGTTACTTAAAAAAGTAAATGATGTACACAGCGGCTTTAATAAAATTGCAGTGCCCACAGCCGAAGGTTTTGAATTAATATCTGCAGATTTGGTGTTGTACCTGAAAGCAAATGATAACTACACCCATCTTTTCCTGAAGACGAAACACAAATTAATAGCATGCCGCACTTTAAAAGAAATGGAAAAGCAAATACAGGATTTTACCTTTTTTATACGCGTGCATAATTCTTATATCATCAATTTAAATGAAGTAGTTAAATATGTGCGTGGCGAAGGAGGTTATCTTGTGATGAGTGATGGCGCTTTGATAAATGTTTCGCGAAGCCGCAAAGATTTTTTACTAAAGTTCTTCTGACAAACTTTTTCTTTTTGTCAATTACCCTCTTATTTTGTCAACTACTCAATCGCACTGCATAGGTCACCGCTACAAAAGTATTTTTAATTGGTAATCACAATCAATAGCTATTAAAATTAAATTATGAGAAAAAATTTTCACGGCCTAATTTTTTTATTGGCGACTTCAGTTTATGCAAATGCACAATCCATAGGCAACGATAAGAGATGGAAAAGAAATTTTCCGCAAAACATATATCAAATTCAAAACTTCAAACTTCAAAATCTAAATACTACATTTAAAACTAATCCTTATTGGAAACAAGTTAATGTGCCCCACAAAGACAGCAGCTTTATTCAGGACGTTGAAGTTCCCAATGCCAGAACCGTTTGGGGAACAATAGGTTTCTATAATATTGAAAGACCCGCTACTATTTATTACGTGCGAACCAGCGACGAAGGCTACTCATGGAAATTAGATTCTCTTCCCATTTCTACTGACTATGGCATTAACAGCTTTGCGCCCCTGGATGCTTATACCTGTTATGCGGCAGTCGCCAATGTTTTTATTGGAGGAGGCGGAATTTATAAAACTAACAACGGAGGAAAAACATGGCATCAGCTTTCTCCAGGGCAGCTTTTTGGTTCAACTTCTTATCCTGATTTCGTGCATTTCTGGGATGAAAGCCATGGTGTTGCTGTGGGTGATGGTAACGGGCCTGGAACACCATATTTTGAAATTTATACAACCAGTAATGCCGGTGCTACCTGGGAACGTATTCCGGCAGGAAATATACCAATCCCTGATGGGTTTCCTTACAGCTTTAATAATGGTTATACAGTGGCAGGTAACAGAATATGGTTTCAGGGATTTGATAGTAACGGGGGACACTTTATTTACCGCTCCGACGACTATGGGCATCACTGGAAGTCTTTTCCCATAACAGTTAAACACTTTGGCGATTTTGCTTTTACTGATAGATTAAATGGTCTGGCTAATGGTTTTGATAATAAAGGAATCACTGAAATATATTCTTCACATGATGGAGGGGAAACATGGAAAAAGGTTAACTATTCAGTCACTCCAATGGCATTATATATAACTGCTGTTCCGGGTACCACTACTTACGTGACCACGAGTAGCTTTGCCACCATTGCGTTTGGCTCTTCATATAGTACCGATAATGGGAAAACATGGACGCTTATTGACTCCGGCGCAAATGCACTGCATAATGATGTTAAATTTTTAAATTCCTGTATTGGCTGGAGCGGTGAAACGGAAACATCTGCTTCTGACCACGGTGGCATGTTTAAGTGGAAAGGATTTTTACCTAACGATAATGATAAAAATATATCTGACGCTTCCATTGCAAAGATTACATTAAGTAATGAAATTAATATAAAGCTTTATCCAAATCCTGCAATTAATATATTAAAAGTTGAAGGCTTACATTCATCAGTGAATAACAAACTGTCTATTATTGACGCCTCAGGAAGAATGGCGTGGCAATTAAATACTTCAAATACTAATTACACATTTGACATCCAAAGACTTGCAGCAGGAAATTATTATTTGAAAATTGAAACGGATAAAAATGTCACAACACTGAAGTTTGTAAAAAAATAAAATATTTATTCATTTAAAAAAAAGGAGGTAAATCATGAAACAAAAATTCCTATTTCTTCTTGCTGCTATTGCAGCGTGCTTTTTCTTTTTCATCGGTTGTAAAAAAAATTCAACACCCGTTTGTGGTGATGGTAAAACAACTGTTACCACAATGAAAGTTTTTGCGACAGGTTTAAATAGTCCGCGTGGCCTGAAGTTTGGCCCTGATGGAAATCTTTATGTTGCAGAAGCCGGATTAGGTGGAACAAACTCAACAGCCGGCTTGTGCGGGCAGGTAACTTTTCCTGTCGGTCCATATTTAGGAAGCACTACCAGTGGACGGGTTTCAAAAATTGACGCTAATGGAGTTCGCACTACGGTTACAGATCAGCTTCCTTCAAGTGTAGATCAGGAAATAGTGGGTGGAGATTTTCAGGGAGTGGCTGATGTGGCTTTTGTTGGGAATAAACTTTACGCAGTGCTTGCAGGCGCTGGCTGTTCGCACGGAGTTCCTTCAGTTCCTAACGGAATAGTTAAGATAGAAAATAATGGATCATGGTCGCTGGTTTCCAATCTAAGCGAATACACAATGAGTCACCCCACAGCACATCCTGAGCCACATGGTGGCGCTGAACCTGATGGGACTCCATACGGCATGATCAATGTGAACGGTGATCTTTATGTAACAGAACCAAACCAGGGAGATATTGTTAAGGTTACCATTCCCGGAGGTATTGCAAGTCGCGTAGTAGATATATCTGTAAGCCAGGGGCACATCGTACCCACTGTAATAGCTTTTCATGAAGGCAATTTTTATATGGGTAATCTCGATACTTTTCCCGTTGTTAAAGGCCAGTCAGGAATCTATAAAATTACACCCGGTGGTAACGTTCAACCGCTCATGCACGGATTTACAACTATACTTGGGATAGATTTTGACCAGCAAGGCAGATTATATGTACTGGAAAATTCTACGGTGGATGGACAGGGACCTACGCCAGGTACCGGCGATATTGTTCGTGTTGATTTATCAGGAAATAAAGAAATACTTGTTTCCGGTCTGGATCAGCCAACGGGTATGACGTTTGGGCCTGATGGTAAACTTTATGTTTCCAATAAGGGATTTGGACCTGGGTCAACAGGAGGCGGCGAAATTCTTCAGATAAGCTTTAAATGCGAATATGTACAACCTGATACAAAAAACTAATTGTTTCTAAAATCAATTATTTAAAGGTAAAAAGGCCTTGGCTCTCCAGGGCCTTTTTAATGGCAGAACCAGCGTGTGGTGGCTTTCTTAGTAGTGGGCGGAATACAATAGACGAAAATAAAATGCGGATTTAAGATTGTTTAATTGAATAACCAGTAACCCGCCCGATAATTGTTTTCCAATAACTTAATTATGTACCTCATTGGTACCCCAAAAACCTGTAACCCTTTGTTGTATTGATTATTTTGTTCTGTATCGAGGTGGCTCTTACAACATTTTAGGAATTGCATTTCCCATAGCGGGCAACGAGAAAATATAACAAAACGTAGTTTAGGAAAGAAAAAAGCATCTTGCTTTTAAGAATACTGTCAATCCCAGTGTCAATCATATCATCTAACTAATTGATTATCAGACATATATAGTTGTCCCACGAGGATTCGAACCTCGACAGACAGAATCAAAATCTGTTGTACTACCTTTATACTATGGGACAAAAAGAGTGCAAAAATAAGGGTATGCATTAAATTATACAAACCCAATTCCTGATGGGGCTCCTGGTGTAGTTATGATTTTGAATTCTCTTCCACTTCTTTTAAATTTTTTATAAAAGCAAGCGCATCCGGCACTACATCGCACATAATAGTGATAAATGATCCCGGGGTTGCATTTTTATAAGCATACATAATCGCCTCACGTTCACTGGACAAGATCGTAACGGGAACATCCTTTATTTTGCCTTCATTAATACCTTCAATTAAAAGATTGATAATTTCTTCAGCAGTTCTACCACGCAGATTCTTATCCTGCCTGATAATAATTTCATCAAAGTTTTTTGCAGAGATCCTCCCAATTTCACATATGTCGTTGTCTCTTCTGTCACCGGTACCGCTGATGATTCCTACTTTTGGTGACTCTTCAAATTTATTTACAAAGTCACACAACAGTTCCAGCCCGGCCGGGTTGTGGGCAAAATCAACTAAAAATTTAAAATTTTTAAACTGGAAAAGATTTAGCCTCCCCGGAGTTTGTGATGGCGAAGGAATAAATGTTTGTAAAGCGAGCTTTATATCTTCAGCTTTTATATTGCGAAATAAATAACAGGCAAGGATTGCAGCCAGGCTGTTCGCGATGTTGTGAACAGCTTTGCCGCCATAAGTAATCGGCACGTCGCTTACTTTTTCGACCCGTATCTTCCAGCTTCCCTTCATAAGCGTTATGTACCCGTTTTCAAACACCGCAGCCATGCCTCCTTTATTGCAATGTTGTTTTATCCGTTTATTATTTTCATCCATACTAAACAAGGCAATCTTACAGTCAAGATTTTTTCTCATTTCATATACCAGGTCATCATCGGCATTTAAAACTGCAAACCCGTTTGGAAAAACAGTCTCAGCCAATACCGCTTTTACTTTGGCCATTTGTTCAATATTCTGAATACCCCCAAGCCCGATGTGATCTTCAGTAACGTTGGTAATTACAGCAATATCACAATTGGAAAAAGCGAGCCCGTTCTTTAAAATCCCGCCTCTGGCAGATTCCAACACAGCAAAATCAATGGTAGGGTCTTTCAAAACAAATTCAGCACTTCGTGGCCCCGTACAGTCGCCTATCATCATCAATTGATTCTGGATATAAACACCATCCGAAGTAGTGAGCCCTACCTTATACCCCGAGGTTTTGCAGATATGGGCGATAAGCCGGCTGGTAGTGGTTTTTCCGTTTGTCCCTGTGATAGCAATAATCGGGATCCGGCCATTGGCGCCTTTAGGGTACAGCATATCAACCAACGGTTCAGCGACATTTCTTGGCAAACCTTCAGAAGGTTCCACATGCATTCTGAAACCGGGGGCGGCATTTACTTCCAGTACGGCTCCGCCACTTTCAGACAACGGTGTCCGTAAATCAGAAGCCATTATATCGATGCCACAAATATCCAGGCCAATTATTTTTGCGATCCTTTCGGCCATAAAAATATTTACGGGGTGTACCTCATCAGTTACATCTGTAGATGTTCCGCCGGTGGAGAGATTTGCGGTAGGTTTTAAAAAGACGAGTTCTTTTTTTGCAGGAACAGTTTCTAATGTATATCCCTTATCATCCAGCATTTTTTGAGTGAAGTCGTCGATTTTAATCCGGGTTAAAACTTTCTCATGACCAAAACCTCTCCTGCTGTCTTTATTAACCTCATCAACCAGCCACTGTATGGTATGTTGCCCATCGCCTGCAACGGAAGCAGGTGTACGCAAGGCAGCACAAATAAATTTATACCCTATTACCAAAACCCTGAAATCAAACCCTGTTATGTATTTTTCACAGATCACGTGCCTGCTATATCTTCTCGCAGCTTCCAATGCCTTTTCAGCCTGCTGCAGGTTTGTGATATTAGTTGTTGCACCTTTGCCGTGATTGCCATCTATTGGCTTTATTACAAAAGGGAATCCGACATTTCTTACAGCATATTCTACAGAATCATCCATATGAAGAATTATCCCTTTTGGAACAGGAATTTCTGCCGCGCCTAATAAGTTTTTAGTTTCCTCTTTATCACCGGCAATATCTACTGCTATAGATGAAGTAGTACTGGCAATAGTAGCCCGCACTCTTTTTTGATTAACACCATAGCCAAGCTGCACAAGGCTTTGCTTATTTAACCGTATATAGGGAATCCCCCTTTTAACAGCTTCATCAACGATGCTCCCTGTTGATGGACCCAGGCGGGTATCTTCTCTTATTACCCGCAATTGCTGGATATCTTCATCCAGCGAATATTCTTCGCCTTTGATTAATGCTTCTACAATTTTAAAAGAAGCTTTTGCTGCATATACCCCGGCTTCTTCTTCCATATAATCAAATACAACAAAATATTCTCCTTCTTTACCTGTAGTTCTCGTGCGGCCAAATCCCATATCCATCCCGGCAAGCGTTTGAATTTCCAGGGCCACATGTTCAATAACATGGCCCATCCACGTTCCCTCCTCAACTCTTGAAAGAAAACCGCCTGGCACTCCTTCACTGCACCTGTGTTCATAGAGAGTGGGCAACAACTTTTCAAGCCTTTCTTTAAAGCCTGGAATTTTATTGGTAGGCAACCCTTCCATTTCTTCGAGATCGATCTTTAATTGTATAAGCCTCGGCCTGCGTATGCTCCAGTAATTGGGGCCACGCAGCACTTTAATTTCAACAATTTTCATAAAGGAACGTAAGGAGGTTTGTGTAAATAAATAGAATTCCCGGTCAAATTGTAAGGTAGCAAAAATTAATTGTCAAAAAAAAATATAAAGAAATAGTACAATCTGTTGCTCTCAATTCCGTTACTTTTGTAAATAGTATTTATTTTGACAGTAGGGGCGTATACAAATACTGACTCATAAACACAAATTGTGTAAAACCCAACGCCGCTGTTTTTATCAAAATTGAATGCATGCAAAGTCCGCGGGGAAAACTTTTTGCCATAGGTGGCGCAGAAGATAAAGGATCTGACCTGGAGAAAGGAGAAATGGTTCGAAATAATCTTAATTTTTTTGAACTGGGCATTCTTCGCCATATTTTTGAAGAAGCGGGGGGGCCCGGAATAAGAATGGAAGTGGTAACTACAGCTTCCATGATACCTAATGAAGTAGGTGAAAATTACCTGAATGCTTTTGGAAAAATAGGTTGTACCAATATCGGCCTGATGCCTATACGCAACCGTGCCGATGCTATGGATAAACAGTACATCGACCGGATAAAAAAATGCGATGCATTGATGTTTAGCGGAGGTAATCAACTAAGGCTCTCTGCAACTTTCGGTGGAACCGGGTTTTTAGAAATAGCTCTTAACCGGTACAATGAAGAAAAGAATTTTGTGGTGGCAGGAACTTCAGCGGGCGCCATGGCCATGAGCAATACAATGATTTATGAAGGCAACGCCACAACAGCTCACTTAAAAGGCGAAGTAAAAATAACCACCGGGCTTGGATTTATGGACGATGTAATTTTTGACAGCCACTTTGAAAAGCGCGGGAGGTTTGGGCGCCTTGCCCAGGCAATTGCAACCAATCCTTCAGCAGTTGGAATCGGGCTGGGGGAAGATACAGGAATGCTAATTAAAGAAGGTAGTATTATGGAGGCGATCGGAAGCGGGCTGGTAATGATCATTGACGGGCATGATATTATGCATAGCAACATTGCCGATATACCGGATGGCAACCCTATAAGCGTTGAAAACATTAAAGTCCACTTTTGCGAAAAAGGAAATGGCTATTTGCTCAAAGAAAGAAGATTTATACCTAATATGAAAGATTACAATAATCAGCATTCGCTTCCCGAAGTCAAAAAACTAAAAAAAGTTGTTTAAGCTAAGGAGCTGTTTAAAAATGAAATTTTCGTTTACCATATTGCGGCCTGCCTGTCCGGTAGGCAGGTTGGTGACACCAACCGCGGCGCCCGGCCTGTTGGCCGGTGGTGCTCACCGGCCAACTTTTATACTTATACGAAATCTTACAAATCATTTTTAAACCGCTTCTAAGAGCAGCCCGTACAGGCTCAAATTGTTTTCAATAAATAATAATTCTTCTTTCCCTTTTGTATCAGCAGATATTTCTCATTTAACAACCGGCTGGTATTAATGATTTCATCAACAGAAGTTACTTTTTCTTTGTTAATAAAAACGCCCCCTCCCGTAACCATTTTCCTGGCCTCGCCTCTACTTGAAAAAATTTTTGTGTCGGTTAATAAAGAAATAAGATTTATGTTTTCCCTCAATAATTTTTTTTCAATTTCAATGGAAGGCACGCCCTCCATAACCTGCATGAGCTGATCTTCATTTAATTCCTGCAGCGTTTGTGCAGTGTCGTTACTAAATAAAATTGCAGATGCCTTTATAGCAAACTCGTAATCCTTTACAGAGTGGACCAGGCAAGTCAGTTCTTCGGCCAGTTTCTTTTGAAGGATCCGAATGTGTTCATTTCCCTTGTGTTCCCGCACCATTTCATTGATTTCCTGTTCCGGCAAAAAAGTAAAAACCTTAAGAAATCTTTCCGCGTCCTCATCTGCAGTATTCAGCCAGAACTGGTAAAAACTGTAAGGAGAGGTTTTATCGGCGCTCAGCCATATATTTCCTTTTTCACTTTTACCAAATTTACTGCCATCCGACTTAGTGAGCAAGGGACACGTAAATGCGAAAGCGTCACCACCGGTTTTACGCCTTATCAATTCAGTTCCGGTGACTATGTTGCCCCATTGGTCGCTTCCGCCAAACTGGAGCCGGCAATTTTTATTTTCATAAAGCCAGTAAAAATCATAACCCTGAACCAACTGATAGGTAAATTCGGTAAAGCTCATTCCATTTTCCGTTTCCAGGCGCTTACGAACACTGTCTTTTGCCAGCATATAATTTATAGTTATATGTTTGCCGGTGTCTCTTATAAAATCAAGAAAAGAGATCTCTTTGAACCAGTCATAATTATTCACCATCTCCGCAGCATTTTCTTTTTCAGAATTAAAATCAAGGAATTTTTCCAGTTGCTTTTTTACAGCTGTTACGTTATAGTTCAAAACCTCTGTACTCAGTAAATTGCGCTCTTCACTTTTACCGGAAGGATCGCCCACCATACCCGTAGCGCCTCCAACCAAAGCAACAGGCTTGTGACCGAATTTTTGTAAATGCATCAGCACAATTATAGGAATCAGGCTGCCAATATGCAGGCTATCTGCAGTAGGATCGAAACCAACATAACACGCAACAGGCCCTTTACAAAGTTGTTCTTCTGTGCCCGGTATTATGTCTTGTATCAACCCACGCCATTTGAGTTCTTCTATTAAATTTTCCATATAATTTTCAAAAAAATGATCCGCCCTAAGGATATCCCAAAACTTCAAAAATAGTTCACAAACGCATATTAGTGCAATTGAATTTTAGCAAAGCCCGGCGTTCTGTTATTCCCGCTTTTCAATAAAAGAGCCATAACCTTCCATTTCGTCATCACCCATACAATTGATATCTCCGAAGCCATAAACATTATAAAAATAATTAAACCCAAAGCCTGGTTGATGAATTTACTTTTCGCTGTATCCTTTATGGCGAATTTCAAATTGGCGCCGGTTGGTGAAGACGTCAGCCGGGACGGGCCTCTATGTGCGATGTCTACGATACCCACAATCAGCCCCACCATGCAGCAAACTGAAATTCGTTCTCCTTTTATTGTTTACATAAGTTTTCCTTAATTTTAATGACTATTGAGTTATATGAGATACAATATAAAGAATTAATGTCCGTTTTATATTACCCTAAATACGCACTGAACCTATCTATTAAACTGATCATTCCCCTCATATGAGAATTTCCAGACTAACCAAACTAATATGCTTGTTTATTTTACCATGTTTTGGATTTGCACAGTTTAGAAAATATTCCAATGAATTTTTAAATATCGGGGCGGGCGCCCGCGGATTAGGAATGGGCGCAGCACAGGCAGCGTCAGTTTCTGATGGTACAGCCGGTTACTGGAACCCTGCCGGCCTTACAGGGGTTCAGGATAACCCTACTATTAGCCTTATGCATGCGAGTTATTTTGACAATATCGGGAAATACGATTATGCCAGCTTTGCAATTCCCGTAAATGACAACAAAAGAACACTTGGCTTTTCCATACTACGATTTGCAGTTGATGATATTCCCAATACCTTGTTCCTGGTACAGCCCGACGGAAGCATCAATTATGGTAACATTACCACTTTTTCTTCAGCCGATTATGCTTTCTTATTTTCATTTGCCCAAAAAATCAGGGATGATGAAGATGATGATGGTGTAAAAATGAGCTTCGGCGGTAATGCAAAAGTTATTTACCGCAAAGTAGGACATTTTGCCACCGCATGGGGCTTTGGCTTTGATGCCGGATTTAAGATGCAGAAAGACAGGTGGACCCTTGGCATAGTTGCCAAAGATGTTACCACTACTTTTAATGCATGGTCGTTTAATTTTACTGATAAAGAAAAGCAGGTTTTATACCTCACCGATAATGATATTCCTGTGAAGTCAACGGAGCTTACTGCACCAAGGCTTACCGTAGGGAATTCATACAATTTCAGCCTTGGCTCAACCGTAAACCTTTTAGCTGAAGCCGACCTGGATTTTACATTTGACGGTCAAAGAAACACAGTAATTAGCGGGAAGACATTGAGTATTGACCCGCATTTAGGCCTTGAAGCCTCGATAAAGGATGTGTTTTTTGTAAGAGCCGGGATCTATAATTTTCAAAGGGCTCTGGCAGATGGTGATACCACCAATCAGAAAAAAGTGTGGATATACCAGCCAAGTTTGGGAGCAGGGTTTAAAATTAAAAACGTACGAATAGATTATGCCTTTTCAAACCTCGCAAATCAATCAAATCCGTTATATACCCATATTTTTTCTTTAAGATTTGATATTGCTAAAAAGGAAAAAGATTAAGGCTTTAATAAACAACTATGAAAAAAATATTAATTGTTTCTTTTGTCTTTATTTCTGCGGCAGGCTTTGCACAACCTTATAGTAATAGCTGGATTGATTACAGCAAGACTTATTTCAAATTCAATATTGGTAAAAACGGACTATTTCGAATACAACAATCGGCTCTTAATTCAATCGGCCTTGGAAATACACCTGCCGAGCAATTTCAATTATGGCGGAATGGGGAAGAAGTAGGCGTATATACTTCTGCGGCAACAGGGCCGTTAGGTACTCCAGGATATATTGAATTTTACGGGCTTATGAACGACGGAAAAAAGGATACCAAACTTTACCGTGATCCAGATTACCAGCTTTCAGATCACTTTAGCCTGCAAACAGATACAGCTGCTTATTTTTTAACTGTAAATCCGGCAGGCAATAACTTAAGATTTATAAACACCCCTAATAATGTAAGCGGAACTACACTGCCCCAGGAGCCTTATTTTATGAACACAAGGGGTGTATATTTTAGAAATGAAATCAATATGGGATACGGTCAGAATCTCGTAGAATATGTTTATTCCTCCTCTTATGATATTGGTGAAGGATGGACCTCCAATGATGTTGCTCCCGGTGCTCCCCTTTCTGCAACCCTTGACAGCCTGAACATTTTTGCGGGCGGCCCCAATGCATCATTCAATTTTGCAGTAGCCGGCAACGCTCCCAACAGCAGGAATGTGAGGGTTAAATTTTTTAATACGATCGTTGACGATGAACCTATGTCGAATTTTACCTATTTAAAAAAACAAATTAATAATATTCCGCTCAGTTCATTACCCAACCCTAATTCTTTAACAGTTTCCATTGAACCTATTTCAACAATCACTTTTGACCGGATTGTTATTTCTAAAGTTGAATTAAGATATCCAGGCAAATTTAGCTTTAATAATCAGCCGAATTTTTATTTTGAACTTCCTGCTACGGCAACAGGCAATTACCTGGTAATTGATAATTTTAAATATGGCAGCGCTAACCCGGTTTTACTTGACATCACTTCTAATAAAAGATACACCGGTGATGTAACCTCCACCCCGGGGAAAGTAAAATTTGTTCTTCCTCCTTCTTCAATTGCGTTAAGAAAATTTGAGTTATTAAGTGAGGACGCCTCTAACATAAATAACATTACCGCGTTCTCGCAAAGGAGTTTTATAAATTTTGCAATTGCTGCCAACCAGGCGAATTATATTATTATAAGCCATCCTATCCTGTTTAATAATGGTGCCGGAATTAATAATGTTGAATTATACCGGGCTTACAGAAGCTCTGCGGCAGGAGGAAGTTTTAATGCGAAAATTTTTAATATTGATGAACTGGTTGATCAGTTTGCTTATGGAATTAAAAAACATCCATTGGCAATAAAAGATTTTATTCAATATGCGAAAAACACATTTACCACTACCCCGCAATATGTTTTTCTCATCGGAAAAGGAATAACCTATAATGACTATACATTAAATCAAAGTAGCCCTTACGACGAGCAACTGAATCTTGTGCCCACCTTTGGTAACCCTGCATCAGATGTATTGCTTTCATCACCCATTGGCAGCGTTGTTCCCAATATACCCATAGGAAGACTTTCCGTTATATCGGGAAATGAAATAGGCAACTATCTTCAAAAAGTAAAGGAATATGAGCAGGCGGATGCGTCAGGGTCACAGACATTGGATGACAAACTATGGATGAAAAAAGTTGTTCATGTAATTGGAGGTAAAGATTCTTCTGAAAGCGATCTTTTTAAATTTTACATGAACCAATACAAAGTTGTCATAGAAGATACTTTATATGGAGGTAACGTGGAAACTTTTGCAAAATCCTCGAATTCTGCAGTACAGCTGATTTCCGGGCAACGGATCCATGAGTTATTTAATGGAGGCATCAGCCTTCTTTCTTATTTCGGACATTCATCTGCCAATGTACTTGAATTTGATTTAAGTGATCCTTCGGTTTATCAGAACCAGGGCAAATACCCATTCTTTTCGGTAAGCGGGTGTACTGCGGGAAACAACTATATTTTTGACCCTACAAGAATAACGCAAAACAGTTTTTCGATTTCCGAAAACTTCGTCCTGGCCAATGAGCGGGGAAGTATTGGTTTTCTTGCAAGCAGCCATTTGGGAGTTCCTCCTTATCTTAATAATTACGACGCTGAACTTTATAACCAGTTAGGCGTGGTAAACTATGGAAACACTATTGGCAATGATATAAAAAATGTTATATCCAATTTAGGCGGCGCCAATAATTCATTAGATTATCTTACGAGGATCAATATGGAGGAACTAAATTTGCATGGTGACCCTGCTATAAAAATCAATCCCCATCCAAAGCCCGATTATGTTATTGATGATCCGCAGATAAAGATTAACCCGGCGTTTATTTCAGTTGCTGAAAATAGTTTTATACTGCAAGCCAAAGCTTATAATATCGGAAAAGCGACCGGTGATTCAATATATTTTGACGTAAAAAGAACCTATCCAAATGGAACTACAGATATTCTTCTGCACAAAAGAATCGCTGGTATAAGGTATGCCGATTCTATACAAATTTCAATACCCATTATTTCTACAAGGGATAAAGGACTTAATAAAATAACCGTAACAATTGACGCAGATAATGAAGTGTCGGAATTGTCGGAAAATAATAACAGTATTTCAAGAGATGTTTTCATTTATGAAGATGAAGCGACGCCTGCATATCCTTATAATTTCGCAATCATAAACATACCGAATCAAAAACTATATGCATCCACCGCAAACCCGTTTAGTACTGCCAAAGATTATGTGATGGAAATTGATACCACTTTACTCTTCAATTCTTCCCGCAAAGTAAGCAGAACTGTAAATTCAATTGGCGGTCTTATAGAGTTTGACCCGGGTGTCACTTATGCAGACAGTACTGTCTATTACTGGCATGTAGCACTTAAACCCGCTTCAGGCGCTGCCGGTGATTATCATTGGAACAATGCGTCATTTATTTACATGGCAAACGGTACACCAGGTTCAAATCAATCACATTATTATCAACATCTATATTCTGATACCCAAAATATTAAGCTGGATAGCTCAAGGAAATGGACTTTTTCTGCAGTAACTAATATCATTAATGCAAGAGGTGGAGTTTTCCCTACCGCTGTAAGCCTGGGCTCCCAATTTGCAGCAGATGTTAATGGTGCAGTGTTTGCATCGAGTGTTTGTGGTGTTTCCGGTGTTATTTTTAATGTACTGGATCCGGTAAGTTTGAAACCCTGGCTTAATGTTGCAGGGTCAAAGGGCCTCTACGGAAGTGACCCGGTGTGCGGTACCGACAGGCTGGCAAATTTTCAATTCAATATTGTCAACCGGAGCACCAGAGACAGCGCGATGAAATTTCTTGACAGGGTTCCGGACAATTATATTGTAATCGCCAGGAATATTTATGGAACCGATCCTGCAGGTAATACCTATGCTGCGGACTGGCAGGCCGATACTTCAGTTTTCGGAGTTAATAATTCACTATACCACAGGCTGAAATCCCAGGGTTTTGTTTTAATTGATTCTTTCAACCGCCTCAGATCGTTTGTTTTTATGTATCAAAAAAATAACCCGGATTTCCTGCCTGATTTTGTTTTCTCAGCAGGGGCTTCCGATAGAATTGAACTTTCTCACAGTTTTGTTGCCCCGGATACCGTAGGATATATTACATCACCAAAATTTGGCCCTGCCCTGCAATGGAAACAAATGCATTGGCGCGGAAAAAGTCTTGAAGCCAACTCCCCGGATAATCCAAAGGTCCAGATTATCGGCCTCGATAGCCTTGGTAATTCCACTACATTATTTAATGTAGATAAAACCATGCAGGATGTTGACATTTCTTCTGTAAATGCTTCGAAGTATCCGTTCATTCAACTCAAAATGCGCAATGCGGACAGTATAAAGCTCACTCCATACCAGCTTTCATACTGGAGGTTGAATTTCAATCCGGCGCCGGAAGGAGCGCTCACTCCTAACCTGTTTCTTATGACAAAAGATACGCTGCAGCAAGGGGACATCCTACATTTCGGAATTGCTTTTAAAAATATAAGCCTCCCTTCATTTGACAGTGTGAAAGTAAAAATTGCAGTCATTGATAATAACAATGTCACGCACCTGCTTCCTCTTAAGAGGCAAAAACCACTGGTGAGCGGTGATACGATTATTCTCAGGTACGACATTGATACAAGGCCTTATTCGGGTCCTAATACGTTGTTGGTTGATTTTAATCCGGATAATGATCAGCCTGAACAATATCACTTTAATAATTTCCTTTACAAAAGCTTTTTTGTAAAAGCTGATAAATTTAATCCATTACTGGATGTCACTTTCGATGGTGTGCATATTTTAAACCGGGATATTGTTTCTGCAAGACCGCATATTGTTGTTAAGCTAAAAGACGAAAGTAAAGGTCTTGCACTGAGTGATACTTCGCTTTTAAAAGTTCAGATACAATTTCCGGATGGTTCATTGAGAAATTACAGGTTTGATAACGATACAGTGAAATTTACCCCGGCAAACTTAACATCGGGCGACAATACAGCTACCATTGATTTTTCTCCGATGCTAAGCGGTAATGATGATGAATATGTACTAATTGTTTCCGGGAAAGATGCCGCAGGTAACACGGCAGGCGAGCTTGATTATCATATTGACTTCAGGGTAATCAGCAAACCCATGATATCAAACCTGCTTAATTATCCGAATCCTTTCACAACTTCCACCGCATTTGTGTTTACTGTTACGGGTACCGTTGTTCCGCAAAATATACGGATACAAATATTAACTATAACGGGCAAAATAATACGTGAAATAACTAAAGATGAACTGGGGGCATTGCATATTGGCAGAAACATTACCGAATTCAAATGGGATGGTTCGGATATGTATGGACAAAAAGTAGCGAATGGTGTTTACCTGTATCGCGTACTTACCAACCTCAATGGTAAATCGCTGGATAAATTTAAAGATGATGGCGATAATACAGATAAATATTTCACCAAGGGTTATGGCAAGATGTATTTTATGCGATAAATAAAAAATAAATTTTATAAAGGCTGCTCATTAAAAGGGCGGCTTTTTTATTTACAACTGGCGCAGGTCTCCTGACCTGGCGCAGGTCTCCTGACCTGTGCATGTGTGTTACTTTTTCCGGTCAAATGCCAGGATGTGTTGCAAAAGTTTCACCCGTTTTATATCGAAAAATTTGAATTAGTTATAATTGAGTAACGAAAAGGGGCACAGC
>JBDTZL010000297.1:0-13462 GCA_040005125.1 Ginsengibacter sp. | reverse complement strand
CCGAGTGAATACAGTAATGGGTAATAATGATCAGGAGTGGGTATGGCTAGTTTTGCTCCACTGCCCAGGCTTTCATAATTGATTAATGCCCGGTGATTGCGGCTGCCGATATGTTTTTTAAAAATATCGTTCATCTCGATAGCCCAATCAAACCCAAATTCCTTATCCATCTTATCGAATGAAATCATCCTGAGGTTATGCACCATGTTACCGCTACCCATTATCAATACACCTTTCCTGCGCAATGAAGACAATTCTTTTGCGAGCTCATAATGAAATTGCGGGCCTTTGGTATAATCTATACTTAACTGCAGCACCGGGATCGTGGCATCAGGATACATATTTCTTATTACGGTCCATGCGCCATGATCAAGGCCCCAATCATGCGCCAGTTCAACTTCAGCAGATTTTATTATTGAAGCAGTTTCTTTTGCGAGATCGGGGCTGCCCGGGGCCGGGTATTGCACATCAAACAACTCTCTGGGGAAACCGCCGAAGTCGTGTATGGTTTCAGGGAAATCCATGGCAGTAATTTTTGTGCCGCGGCTTAACCAATGTGCCGAAACTACCAGGATTGCTTTTGGAACCGGTATCTCATTGGCAAGCTTTGCCCAGCTGGCACTGAACTCGTTGTGCTCAATTCCATTCATGGGGGAACCATGGCCAATGAACAGAACAGGCATAATATGATCCTGCTGTGCCAGGCTGCCGGTAAATTTATTAAAAGCTGATAATGATGTCATAAGTACTTTTGTTTTTATTTATTTGTTACCTCAAAAACTTCACCCTGCTGTCTCCAAAGGAAGGGGTGAAATTAATACGCAATCGTAAAACGCTCACGGATGTGTTTTGGGTGCTCAAGCTCATCTATAATAGCTACGGCAGTATCTTCCACAGAAACTATACTTCTTCCTTCGTGGTTAAAGACAGGATTTTCCAGGCCGGTACGATAAGTACCTTTGCGCTCTCCTGAGGTTCCATGGTGCATTTCAATTGCGGGGCTCAAAAATGTCCAGTCGAGATCTTTTTCATTCTTTAAAATGTTAAGGTAATCTCTTGCTGCCAGTGCGCCTTGTTTCCACTCGGCTGGGAATTGAGGCGTATCGATTAACTGTACATCCGGGGCAACAAATAGACTCCCGGCACCGCCAACAATTATTAATCTTTTTATACCTGCTTTCTTCACACCCGCCTGGATGGATTGTGCACCCTTTAGGAATTCATTATATATCCCGGGATTGGCCCACCCGGAATTGTAAGCACTGATGACAGCGTCATGCCCTCTCACTGCTTCCGTTACTTTGCCTTCATTCAGTACATCTGCTTTCAGCGCGGTGAGATTCGGACTTTTAATGCTTACCTGCTCTATATTACGAACAATAGCGGTTACGATGTGTCCCCTGTCCAATGCTTCTTTTAAAATTGCGGAGCCTACAAATCCTGTGGCGCCGATTAAGGCAATTTTCATGTTATTATTTTGTCTTGTTATTTACAATTGTAGAATCAATACTTGCTTTACCGCCACCTGAAATTAATGCGATAAGTGCCAGGCCAAAAAGCAGGATAAAATACTCATAGCCCTCACCTATATTGGGTTGCATATTCCAGTTCATGAAAAAACCATTGTGAATATGAATGCTAAACAATACGCCCAGGAAATTTACCAGTACCGCCAACGCTGCAATACGGGTCGCAAAGCCAAATATTAAGAAGAGCGCTCCGAAAAATTCGATAAAAATTACCAGGAAGGCAACTATCCACGGAAGATGGACCTGCCCGGTTAAAAAACCCATTGTACCATTAAAACCATAACCGCCAAACCAGCCCAGTAATTTTTGCGCTCCATGCGGAAAAAGAGTAATACCTAATGCAAGCCGCGCAATTAACGCCGGCCAGTTGTTTGGATTTGTTGCTAATAATTTTTTCATGTTTACTTTTGATTGTTTATGGTTGATTTGATTTTGATAAAATATATTGATTAACGCGCTGTATTTATTTATTGCAGTATAAAAAATTTTTCTTTCTCCCTTCTTACTTTGGGAAGATTTACCAGCCAGTCTTTTTCCTTTTCTCTATAGCCAAGAGGAAGAAGGGTAAGGCTCCTGAGGCCTTTTTCTTCCAATCCTAATAGCGCATCCAAAGCAGTGCTATTAAATCCCTCCATGGGCGTGGCATCCACCCTTTCTTCAGCGGCTGCAGCTATGCCGGTTGCAAAAGCTATATAAGTTTGCCGTGCCGCCCATTCAAAATTTTCTTCATCCGAACGATTGGCAATGCTATCCAGGTAGCCTCTCAGCGTTGCCAGCGATTCTGTTGAAACATTCCTTGTGGTCGCGTTAAGCTGGATAAAATCTTTCACACGCTCCGGCGTAATTTTGTCCCACGCGGCAAATACCAACAAGTGAGAAGAATCTATCATCTGTTGCTGGTTATTGGCAATGGGCAGTATTTGTTGTTTTAATCCAGGATCGGTAATTACAATTACCGAATAAGGTTGTAAACCTATTGATGACGGGGCCAGCCTGATGGCTTCGAGTATTTTTTGTACTTTTTCCTCAGGCACTTTTTTACCATTCATTTTTTTGGAAGCATACCGCCATTCCAAAGCATTTAATAATTCCATATTGATTTTTTATTTTTAAATTAATTGTGTAAAATTTTCCAGCCCGCAAGACCATTATAATTATACTTTCTTCCAAGACTGATTAATAAGAGCTGCATATTTTCAAGAGTTCTGCTTACGGGTAAACCGCCTGCAATTATTGGATTAAATCCGGAAATCTTTACGAGTTCTGATACAGTTTCCAAAGATTCTTCATCATTGCCTGCAATGAATACATTTGCAATTTTTCCATCTATAACAGGGTTTGTAAAGCTTGCGGCAAAAGAAGTATTGAAAGCTTTGATGACCTTTGAATATGGTAACAGTTTTTGTAATTCTTCGGCAGCGCTGGTATCCGGTGTAGTTACCAAACCATTATACGCATCGTTTAATGGATTTGAAATACTGATAACAATTTTTCCGGTTGCTACCGTTCTTATTTTTTCAGCAACTTCGTTTTCAGCGCCAAACGGTACGGCCGGGATAATAATATCTGCTTCCCAACAGGCATCGGTAGGACAACCTATTATTTCCACATCTCCATTTGGATGTACTTCTTTTATTTCTTCCAGAAGTGAAGTAAGCTTCTCTATATCCCTGGCAAATAATAAAACACGGTTTGAAGAACCGGAAAGGCTCTTTGCAATCGCTGAACCCATACTCCCCGTCGCTCCTATAATGGCTATTGTCTTTGTTGCCGGCATGTTGATTTTTATAAAGCAAAGCTACTATGATACCATGCCTCATCCATTGAGGTGGGATAAGAAATTGTATTGATATAGATCAATGAAAAATTATTTTCTGTCGGAGATCTGCCTGCGAATACGACTTAATGTTTCGGGAGTAATTCCCAGGTAAGAGGCTATCATGTGCTGTGGTACACGCTGAATAATATCAGGATATGTATTCGTAAGTTTGGTATATTTTTCTTCGGCCGACTGGCTTAAAGATAATACCAGTCTTCTTTGCAAAGCAATATAAGCTCCCTGTACCAAAAGGCGCTGGTATCTTTCAAATTTCGGAACTTTTTGCAATAGTTCTTCCTGCGATGGGTTGCTTAATAAAAGTAATTCAGCATCTTCCAAAACATCGATATTATAGACAGAGGGCTCCCCTGTAATGAAACTATACATGTCGGAGATCCACCAGCCTTCAATTGCAAATTGCACAATATGCTCGTGACCCCTTTCATCAACTGTATAAGAGCGTAACGCACCTTTTTCTACAAATGCGCTGTATTTACAAACATCTCCTTCCTGTAAAATATATTGTTTCTTCCGAACCTTTTTTGGCACTAAAAAGGATTTGCATATATCCTCCTCTTCACTGGTAAGATTCACCTTTTCATTAACCTTTTTAAAAAACACTTCATACATCGAACTTCATTTACGGGTAGTAGGGCAAATGTAATTAACATTGGGTGAATGGTTGAAGGTTCAAAATTGAAGGTTTGCAGATCATGCTGATTGATTCAGGAATTATTGAAGACCTAAAATATAAAACCGCGGTGAACAGATGTTAGGTAGTTGATAAACAAAGGCCGCGGTTTAGTTTTTCAATTTGTCTTTAACAGGCCGGGCTGAATAATCCTGTTCTGCTAAAAAAATATTCCTCCCAATCGTGGTTTAAGAAAATAAATTATATGGATTCGTCTTCGAAAAAAATATTATGAACCTAACCGTTATACTTACAACTATATTTCCGGTAGTGAACTTGCAGTTGAGAATTATTATTTTCTAATAGCAGGTAATAATTTTTTAGCAGCAGCTGATATTAAATTGTAACGGCCTTCAATCTGTTTCCGAAGCTTTACTTTCCTGTATTTTATTTAGTTGTCTGCAAAACGAAAAGATTATCAGTCTTATTGAAATTCATCATCGCATGGAATAAGTTTTGAAGTAATTTCCCGTTTTTGTCCATTTCCGCAATATTGCTGCGCAATTCAGCATCATATCGTTTATAACTGCCACCCGCAACTATATTTCCCTCTATAGTTAAGGTAATGGCACTAACCAGGGCTCCTCCACGGCCTTCGGTGTCAAATCCTGTCTCACCACCGAAAGTATTATCAATGCTACCATCGGTATTCAGCCTTACAATGCTTTGTTGAAGTTTTGTGTTGTAATAATCAAATTTTCCGCCAGCTAAAATTTTTCCATCTTTCTGTATCACTAAGGTAAAGATACCATAGCCCGAATATTCTTTTGTTGGCTTGCCCGGTACTGTAAAGCTATTATCCATAGTGCCATCATTATTAAGCCGGATCAAATTATGACAAGCGATCCCGTTATAGGTGTTGAAATCTCCGCCAGCCATTACTTTTCCGTTTGGCAGCGCTGCAAGAGCATAAACACTTCCCGTATAAAATCCTTTATTTACAACAAAAGTGTTGTCAAGGCTACCATCAGCGTTTAGCCTGGCAATACCGTAACATACTGTTTTATCAAAATGACCAAAATAACCGCCTGAAATTATTTTACCACCGGGTAAAAGAGCAATGCTATAAACATAACCGGAAATTCCCTTGAGTTAAACGAAGTTTTGATCCAGCGATCCATTCGCATTTAAACGAACAAGACCACCGCATTGTATGCCATTGAATCTTGCCAGCATGCCACCAACAATCACTTTTCCATCCTGCTGCAGGGCAAGGGCCATCACATTGCCCTGAAAGCCGATGCTGATGTTAAAAGATTTATCAATTCTACCATCACTGTTGAGACGTACAATACGGTTACAGGAATTGCCAGCGCCATTATAATTGCTGAATTTCCCTCCGGCAATTACCTTCCCGTCGGGTTGCAGCGCAAGTACATTTACTTCATAATTAAAGCCGGTACCGGTAATAAAACTTTTATCCAAACTTCCATCAGCATTCAATCGCGCTATGCAGCGGCTCGCCAATTTATTATAGGTAGTAAAATTGCCGCCTATGATTATTTTTCCGTCAGGCTGAACGATTATGGTATTGACGGGGCCGTTAAAACGGGAAGAATCAATTGTTGTACTACTATTAACTTGTGCCGAAATGCCAGTGGCATAAAATAATGTAAAGAAAGTGAGAGCAAGAAACTGACGAGTGTACATAACTTATTTTTTTATAGTGAGTATTCGTTTATGGGTGAGCGTTAGAATAGTATTTTTCCCTGCGAACTATATTATTATTTGCAGGAATTGATTTATTTTCCTTTAAAGATCTTTATTTGTATTCATGATCGTTATTCTTAATGATTATAGCCATTCATAGCTACTGAATAGCAATTCTGAATTTTCCTGAATTCATTTGTTGTATTTCTGCCGGACCATCCTTGGTTTTATAAACCGGGAATGAAAACCCGAATTCTCCTTCTACTATGCTTCCTTTAACCGGCTTAAATTTTGTCAGGGTCAAGTAACCCGATCCCTGGTAATTCATTACGGGGTCAGTAGAGCATTGAATCTGGTATCTCTTATCGTCTCCTGGTTGAAAAACAACATTTAGTTGTTTGGTGCTGGTGCCATTTTCATAAGTTGCTTTTTCCTGGTTGGTTTTTTTACTATCAAATTCATATTTTTTTTCCCTGATCATTTCAAGGATATCAACGATTGCGAAACTTATGCCTGTTTTAGTTTTTAAGTCATAAAAAGTAACCGTTAATGTTTTTCCCGTGGGCCCTAAACTAGCTGAACAGGCTTCTTTATCTAATTTTTCCCTTTCGAGATAGACAGACTTGCCCTTAAAATCATATTGTATAAAATAAGAAGTTTTATTGCTAATATCCGGGCTTAAAGAATTTTTTTCTGCTTGCGATGAATTATTACCAGAAGAAGATTGCAAATCGCTTTTGTTCGCTGAAAAGGAACTATTCTCCGGGGTTTTCTTTGCGGTACCGGTGTTACTTTGATCTGCTTCTTTGACTTTATATTCCAGCAGGATGCTTTTTTCGTCTGACTGTACTAACTTAAATTTGGACTTTTCACTTTGAGGAATTTTATCCCATAATCCGGTAGCATTGATTTTGCATTTAACCATAATAGTGATTGTTCCGTCTTTAAAATTTGTAACCACATCTTTTACTCCTTTTGTATTTTTTATATCATTCTTCAAAAGCTCTAAATCTTCATTGCCATATTCGATACCTGCAATAACAAATATGTTGGCTTCCTTTGATTTGCCACCGCCCAATATTGTGTTAAAAGTATTTTTCGCATTAGTAATGGCACCCGAAGTACTTGCCATTACATTGTTAGCTTCATTAACAGTAGTGCCCGCATCCGTTACTTTTTTAAGGATTTGAGCATCGGCATTAATCAGCATGCTACATAAAATTAAGGATGCTGTAATAGTTTGAAATACCCGCATGGTTTAAAATTTAATTTTGAAAAAAATTGTGTATTCAGGATACCGGATCAAATTTTAATATTTGAAAAATTGCATTTTGACTATTGATTATCGAAAGTAGTTTGCCATGCTATCTAACGCAACAGGCATTTATTCTTCGCCGGCCTTCATTTATTCTTTGCGAAATATTCGCCTTTCTGCCAAACAGTTTCTATATTACAATAGCGCGATTTTATTTACCACTATTAACTGCATTCTTATGAAGTTATTTGTATTGCTTTTTTTTATTTGTATTATTAGCCTGAACAGCATCTCCCAGTCAAATACGGGCCCGGCTGACTCTCTTAAGAAAGCATTACAGACACATACTACGGAAGACACAAACAGGGTATGGCTATTGGTAAAGCTTACCAATGCCACATTTACCTCGACACCCGATGAAGCCGCGAAATATGCTGATGAGGCTTTAGCATTATCGGAAAAAATAAAGTGGAAAAAAGGCATCGCTCTTTCGTACCGGTGCAAAGGAGGAGTAGAGATCGTTCGCGCAAACTATAACAATGCCCTTGATTACTTTCAAAAAGCCCTGACAAATGATCCCAAAGAAAGTAAACTCTTTGAAGCAATCGTATTAAATAATATTGGCATTATATATGGAGAATTGAAACAGTATGACAAAGAATTGGAGAATTATAAAAAGCTGCTCGCAGTTGCTGTTGAGTTAAAAGACAAAGAATCAGAAACAATGGCCCTGGGAAATATCGGAACAAATTATCAGATTACGAAAAAATATGATTCTGCTTTATATTATTACACTGTCGGGCTTGCGAAGGCGCGGGAGATAAATAATAAACGTCTTATTTGTAATATCCTTTGCACATTAGGTTCGGCCTATAAAGAAACAGGAAATTACCAGGATGCGGTTAAATATTCCGAAGAAAGTATTAGGGTAGCTGACGAATCGGGCAACCTGTATGTAAAAGCCCCTGCTTTAAATAATTTGGCCTGGGCAAAGTTTTATTTAGGCAACTATGATGAAGCTGAGAAGTATAATAAACTTTCGCTTTCCATCTCAAAAGAGCTTAATGGTTTGCAGTGGCAATCAGAATCATGGAATGCATTGTACATCAATTATGAAAAGCAACATAAAACCTCCCAGGCTTTCGAAGCTTATAAAAATTATATTCTTTTGCGTGATAGTACGACGGGCGATGAAAAGAAACAGGAAATTACACGCAAGGAAATACAATACCAGGCCGATAAAAAGGAAGCCCTGCTAAAGGCGGAAAATGAGGCACAAATAAATCAGCAGCGAATCACGCGAAATGCAATTATTACCGGAGGTTCTATCTTATTGTTTGGAGGAATTATATCTTTCTTTTTCTACAAAAGAAAAAGAGATGCAGTAACCATGCAGAAGGAAGCTGAATTGAATGCCGAAATCAGCGAAACAGAAATGAAAGCATTGCGCAGTCAAATGAATCCTCATTTTATTTTTAATTCTCTTAATTCTATCAGCGATTATATGACAAAACATAATACAAAAGTTGCCGATGAATATTTATTAAAATTTGCCAAATTAATGCGGCTCATATTAGAAAATTCTGAAAAAAAGGAAGTGCCATTGGCAGAGGACCTTATAGCATTAGAACTATATATGCAATTAGAATCACTTAGAATGAACAATAAATTTACTTATGAAATAAAAGTTGACAAAGAAATTGACAAAGAAAATACTTTAATTCCGCCACTGATTTTGCAGCCTTTTGTAGAAAATAGTATCTGGCATGGCATTGCGAAAAAGGAAGGAAAAGGAAAAATTATTATCTCAATTAAAAAAGAAGGTAATATGATAAATTGCATTGTAGATGATGATGGCATTGGAAGGAAAGAAGCTGCGTTGGTAATAAGTGATTATAAAAAGTACGATAAAAAATCGTTAGGCATGAAAATCACCAAACAGAGAATTGATATAATGAACAAGATAAAAAATTCTAAAGCTTCCATAAACCTTTCCGACCTGAAGATGGGCACAAGGGTGGAAGTAAAATTACCTTTGGAATTAAGTTTTTTAGATTAGATCATGATAAGAGCTTTAATAATTGATGACGAACAGCATTGTATTGACAGACTGACTGGCCTGATGAAAGAACATTTATCCTCTTCTGTTCACATCATGGATAGTTTTAAAACAGCTGCTGCTGCAGAGGAAGCTATTAAAAAATACAAACCTGAATTGGTTTTCCTGGATGTTCAGTTGGATGGCCAAACAGCTTTTGATCTTTTGAAAAAACTTGACAAAATAAATTTTGAGATGATTTTTACAACTGCTTATGAAAAATATGCTATACAGGCTTTCAAGTTTAGTGCTTTGGATTATTTACTTAAACCGGTTTCTGCGGATGATCTGAAACAAGCAGTGACAAGGCTATTGGAGAAAAATCCAAAAATTGAAACCACTAAAAAATTAGAAACTCTTTTAGGTAATTTATATGGTATTACCAGGAAAATATGTGTACCTGTGGTCAATGGAATTATCGTTTTAAAAGTAAATGACATTATAAGGTGTGAGGCAGATATAAATTATACTACTCTATTTTTAAATGATAAACAAAAATTGGTGGTAGCAAAAACGTTGAAAGAATTTGAAGAACTACTTACTGATTATAATTTTTTCAGGATTCATAATTCTCACCTGATTAATCTTTCTTATGTAAAGAATTATAATAAAGGTAAAGGTGGGTCAGTAACCATGATAGATAATTCAGAAATTGAAGTATCTACCCGCCGAAAGGAGGAGTTTCTAAAAAAATTATCCGAAAGCTAGCATTAATCGAATGCCGCCTAAATTATTCTACTCTTAGCCATTCCGGAAGAGTTTATACTCTCTGCACACATTTCTTTTATAAGTCAGGTTTATTTTCCAAATCAATAATGTGCTTAATAAAAGGTATGAATAAAAGACGTTGTAACAGAACTCCCATTTCTATTACTTAATTTAACCATCATCTATTTACATCATCCCCTGGAAAAATACTTACCGGGAAAATAAATAATAAACAGAATGGATACAAGCAAAACTGACGAATCAGATAGTTAAAAAAGCCCTTGAAGCTTTGCAGATTGGAAATAGAACAGGTTGGTTTGCATTATTTACTGATGATGCCGAACTCTTTGATGGTGGCAATAAAATGAATTTTAAAAATTTCTTTTAAAAAGCCCCGGGGCATGAACGATTTACAAGTCCTGATAAAATAGAAAATAACGGGAATGACATTTATGGAAACTTCCATAGCGATGAATAGGGGAATTCTACAACGTATTTTAAATTTCACATCAACAGGCAGGGAAAGATAGAACCGGCAGACCATATTTCAACGATTGCTCCTTTAACCGGGAAACAGGTATCATCATGAATTTTAACATATACAGAAGTTATTTGCCCGGTTGCAGTACCGTTTTGACCCACCACCTGTGTAAGGTCAATATCATGGTCGGCCTGGGTCCTGTATTTCATTGCAGGGAACGGGCCAAACTCCTGTACCGGTGTATCTTTACAATCACATGAGTTGCTAATAGTTTTTGAAATAATAAAACCAGGTGCTGCAGCACTGCCTGCAGGTATAGGCAGGGATTGGACCTGAAATCCTTTTGGCGCTCATAATGACTTAACCAGGATATACTTTTCCGCCAAAAGATTGAAGCCCACAGACAAGCCCGGAAGTGTCTCAGCGGGGTTTTCACGGCATAGCCCTTCAACTGAATTGTACTTCCCATGAAACCCCGATGCCTGCACAAAGTCCGAAAAAGACAAAGGTCGAATTTCCCTATAATTGAAGTCCACACACGCGTTGGGGTTTCAATTCCTGGTATTATGAATTGTTTGCTGCTCAAAAAATGGAAATGAAAACCCCGCTGAGACATTAATGGCGATGTTCCGACCCCTGATTTTGGAGGATTGCGGCAATTGTTTAGCTTTTAGCCGGAGATGAGGTGAAAACAACTTTTGGAAAGTTCTAAACTTTCCAAAAAGTTTAGTCAGCACTTTTCAGCTCTTTAATAAATATAGATACCGGGATGCCGGCCTAGGCAGGGCTTGAACCCGAAATCCTTTTGGAATTCAGAATGATTTACGCAGGAAACACGCTCCCGCCAAAAGATTGAGCCCCTCTTCAAGCCCGGAACAAAGTATCAACAGGGGTGCAAAAAGGGGTAAGAACTAAAGCTGACATCTCTGTTTTAATGGGAAATATGTAACACCAAATAGACATTCAGCACCTCAATCTTCAACCTGTCCCGTTCGATAGCTTATCGGTTTACCATTAATCACCATATAGTGACGTTTCATATAATTTTTAATAAAAAAAATTACCCGCAGAAATTATTTGTAATTTTAACACCGAATACCCTACCTTTATGGTAGACAATTGAATTTTATAAGACATGAAGCTCCTTCCTTCACTACCAGATACATGCAATTTCAATATGCCAAAAAGTTGGTGCTACGGGTTATTACATAGCCTGATGTATGCAATGCTACTTTAATATACCAAACGACTTTCTCAAAAAAAATTTCAGATTTTAAAATAACAACCAGAAATAAATTCAAATGTTTTTTCAGCCAAAGCACCATATCTCTTCAATAATACATAAAACAACAGTTTTAGGCATGGATGAAGTATTGATTGAACTGGGTAAAGAATTTCCAGGGCAGGTTACTTTCTCAACAAGCTTTAGTTATGAAGACCAGGTTATTACACATAAAATTTTAAGTCGTCAACTTCCCATAACAATTTTTACACTGGATACAGGCAGGTTGTTTCCCGAAACCTATTCTGTATGGACCGCTACAAATGAAAGATATAACACACACATAAAAGCTTACTATCCTGATCATGCCTTGCTGGAAGATTTTATAGCAGACAAAGGCCCTAATTCTTTTTACGAGTCTGTAGTAAACAGGAAAGGCTGCTGCTACATCCGTAAGGTTGAGCCTTTAAAAAGAGCACTAAAAGATAATGCTATCTGGATCACCGGGCTTCGTGCAGAACATTCAGCAGACAGGCATGATATGCCGCAGGTAGAATGGGATGAAAGTAACAAAATCATTAAATATCATCCGATACTGCATTGGACAACTGAAGATGTGAAACAATACATCAATCAAAATAATATTCCTTATAATCCTTTACACGACAGGGGATTTGTGAGCATCGGGTGTGCGCCATGTACGAGAGCAATAAGGCCAGGTGAAGATTTCAGGGCGGGGCGCTGGTGGTGGGAAGACAATACTAAAAAAGAATGTGGGCTCCATGTTCATGAGCAGGCATCAAATTGATTGAAAGAAAAAATTAACAATGAGCAGATATCATTTGGATTATTTGGGACAACTGGAATCAGAAGCTATACATATCATGCGTGAAGTGGCAGGTCAGTTTGAACGTCCTGCTTTATTATTTTCCGGGGGCAAGGATTCTATCACGATGGTTCACCTGGCGTTAAAGGCATTTCGTCCCGGCAGGTTTCCCTTTCCATTAGTGCATATTGACACAGGGCATAACTTTCCTGAAGCATTGGATTTCAGGGATAAGCTGGTCAATGAAATCGGTGAGCAGTTAATTGTTCGTAAAGTAGAAGATACGATCAAAGAAAAAAATCTTACAGAACAAAAAGGAAAATTTGCCAGCAGAAATGCCTTACAAACGTATACCCTTCTTGATATTATTGAAGAGTTCAAATTTGACGCAATGATCGGCGGCGCGAGAAGAGACGAAGAAAAAGCAAGGGCCAAGGAAAGAATATTTTCTGTAAGAGATGAATTTGGGCAATGGAACCCTAAACTGCAAAGGCCTGAATTATGGAACACCTATAACGGAAAAATTCACAAAGGTGAGAATGTTCGTGTATTCCCGATAAGTAACTGGACCGAACTGGATGTATGGAATTACGTAAAGAAAGAACAGATAGAATTGCCTTCTATTTATTTTGCCCATGAGAGAGAAGTAATAGAACATGAGGGACAGCTCGTATCTACATCAGAATTTATCAGGACGGATGACACGGATGTAATAGTGACAAAGAAGGTGCGCTATCGTACGGTCGGTGACATGACCTGTACGGCCGCCGTTGAATCAACAGCAGTGAATATTGATGACATCATTAAAGAAATTATCGCAACCAAAACCAGTGAAAGAGGCGAAACAAGAATTGATGATAAGGTATCGGAAGCTGCCATGGAAGACAGAAAAAAAAGTGGATATTTTTAAACCCCTGACCCCGAAAGGGGAACCTCAGAGGGCAATTTTTTTATCTTTTAGTATCCATGTATTCCGGATACCGACACAAACTAAGTTCCCTTCATAAGAAGGGACAATATTTTTTAACCTTCAGTGATTAAGTATACTCGTATACCTGGTTTACTGATACAAACTAAGTTCCCCTTTAGGGGACAGGGGTTATGGACATTTTAAGATTTATTACTGCCGGAAGTGTTGATGACGGAAAAAGCACATTGATAGGCCGTTTATTATACGATAGCA
>JBDTZL010000265.1:0-13537 GCA_040005125.1 Ginsengibacter sp. | reverse complement strand
TGTCCAGTTTTGGGTCGGCAAATATAACGGTAATTCCTTCACTTTTGTCTAAAATAAAATCATATAATTTTGAAACAGCCAATTTTTGAACAGCGTTGTAAACCCTATCCTGTATGGGTTTTATGAGTTCCTGGCGCTTTTTAAAAATATCGCCTTCATATCCAAACCTTTTTCTTTGAAGATCTTTAAGTTCTTTATCATTGTTGAATAGTTCGTCTTCTCTTTTTTTCTTAAGCTCGTCACTCAGCATTACCTGTTCGGCATCATAATCTTTATACATTTTATCAAGCGCTGCCGCTTTTTTATCGATCTCCTGTTGCCATTGCTCGCTAAACTGATCCAGCTTTGTTTGTGCGGCTTTATATTCAGGAAGTTTTTCCAGGATATATTTTGAATCAATAACGGCATACCGCTGTGCATACAGGCCGGCGCTCAATACCAGGCATGATGATAATATAACTAGTATTTTTTTCATTGTTGATAATTTTATTACTGGTGTTACTCAGGTTCCTGGCCCAGCATAAATGTAAATTTAGCGGCTCCTTTTATCCCGGTATTGGAATTCAACCTGTCCAAACCAATGCCGTAATCAAATCCCAGGAGGCCAAACATTGGCAGGAAGAAACGCATACCAACACCCACTGATCTGCGCAATTTAAAAGGGTTATAATCTTTAAAGCTATACCAGCCATTTGCGGCTTCAAAAAAGGTTTCTCCATAAATAGTGCTGCTTGCACTGGTGCTAAACGGATACCTGAGTTCAAGTGTATACTTATTAAAAATAGTAAAAAAGTTGCTTGCAGTACTAATATCGGGATTAATTTTTGGATCTGAATTATCATAAACAGGATATCCTCTATGCGAAATAATATCATAACCGAGTAATCCATAATTGTTACTTAAACCTGCATCGCCTAACTGGAAGCGTTCAAATGGCGATGTAATTGTTTTATCAGAATAACGACCGAGGAAGCCATACTTCGCGGAAGCCTTTAAGATGAATTGCTTGTTTTTTTCCGGGCCACGTGCCTGCCCGATGGGGACGTACCACTCTGCGGTAAAGCGTTCTTTATGAAATTCTACCAGTTTATATTGATCGGCCTGTGCCTGGTTTTTATAAAAAGCCGCATCCCTGAACATGGAATAAGGAGGCGTAAGCTCCGCACTTAGATTAAAATTAGAACCACCCGTTGGAAAGATAGGATTAGGGCCCGCTGAATTGCGGGCCAATGTTATTTTTAAACTTACATTGGTTGAAATCCCATTGGTTAAACCAGGAAAAATATTATAATTCCTGAGTTTATACCGCTGATAATTCAATTGATAAACGAGAGAAAAGTAATCATCCGGCCATTTCAGCTGCTTACCGAGCGCCACACTAAATCCCGTGGTTTTAATATACGAGGAATCTGCATAACTGCGGTCATAAAAACCAGAGGGGCTGTATGCGTTTGCATATTTTGTATCATAATAACTTATCGTAAACGAATTACGTTTTTTTCCACCCAGCCATGGTTCGGTAAAGGAAAAATTATAGGATCGGAACTGCTTGCCATTGCTTTGAGCCCTTAAACTTAATTTTTGTCCATCACCACTTGGAAGCGGGTCCCATGCTTTCTTATTAAAAATATTGTAGATAGAAAAATTATTAAAAGTCACACCCAGTGTTCCCGTTAGGCCAATACCGCCACCGAAGCCCGCCGAAAGCTCTAACTGGTCTGATGATTTTTCTTCGAGGCCCCATGTTATATCCACAGTGCCATCCTCAGCATTAGGTACTATACCCGGAGTAATTTTCTCAGGATTAAAATAACCAAGCTGCGATAATTCACGCTGTGTTCTTATGATATCTTCACGGCTGAATTTTTCTCCCGGAACTGTACGCAGTTCACGGCGTATTACGTAATCTTTTGTTTTGTCATTACCGGTAATTTCAACTTTACCAATTGTTGCCTGGGTACCCTCTACGATGCGTATTTCATGATCGATGGTATCGTTATAAACGGCTGTTTCAACCGGGTCGATCCTGAAGTATAAATAACCATCATCCTGGTAAAGGCTACTGATATCGCCACCTTCAGCCGATGGTTGCTTTCCTAATCTTTTATTAAGGGTTTCCGCATTATAAATATCTCCCTTTTTTATGCCCAGGAACCGGCTCAGTAATGAATCGGAATATTTGGTATTCCCTTTCCATGTTATATTTCCAAAATAATAACGACGCCCTTCATTGACCTTTATAGCCACATCAAGGTTACCCTGGCTGTTGTAGGTAGTATCATTTAGAATTACTGCATCACGAAACCCCAGTGAATTATAGTAGTCTAAAATATGCTCTTTGTCTTCCAGGTATTTTTTTTCGTTGAATTTGGCAGAACTCAATTTAAAACGAATGTAAGGATCCAGTAATTCTTTTGTTTTGGAAGGAATCAGGTACCCGTTAGTGCGCAGGTATTCATTAAACGAGATCTTATTACTTTTGGAAGAATCAAAAACGTTTTTATTGTTGGATGGAAATAAAGTAAGCTTACTTTTTTCTTTAGTCCCCTTCATTTGTTTTTTTAATTTCAGGTCACTTACAGATTCATTTCCGGCAAAATAAATTTCATCTATCCTAACCTTGCCGTTCTTGTTAATCACAAAAGTGATATTGACCGCGTTGGTAGCATTAGGATCCTTTGTTTCATTTACTTTGACATCTACATTTCTAAACCCTTTATCGACATAGAACTTCTTAATAATTCCCACCGCAGATTGCTTTAAGTTCGCTGTAACTCTCGTGAGCTTTCCTTTGGCAAGGCCAAGTTTGGGAGTGAGGTCATCGGCTTCGCTTTTAGTGGCGCCTTTAAATTTAAAGTTGGTAAGGCTCGGCCTGTCGGTGATATTTATCTCAACTGAAAGTTTATTGCCTGCAAGATTGGTAAAATATATCTGGGCGTCGGAAATAAGGCTTTGTTTCCATAAATTGGAGATTGCTTTGGAAAAATTATCTCCGCCCGGTATCATTGTTTTATCGCCCACGGCAAGCCCTGAAATGGAAATAATAAGGTTTGGGTCAAATGACTTTGTTCCTGTTACCTTAATATCGGAGATAATGTATTCCTTGGGTGATTTTGCATTAAAAATATTTTCGAGATCAACGTTCACTGAAACAGGCACGGTATCTTTAGACAGATTTAAAGCAGGCTTTTGAAGAAGTGGAACAGTATCTGAAACAGCCTGGGAATCGGGAATATTTTTCGAACTACGACTCGAGTCCGTGAGGACCTGGGCTGAAGAAGTTGTTTTGGTAGTAACAGCTATAACTACTAAGAATAAAATCTTGTAGATTTTGTGCATCAAATCAGTTTTTATAAGGCGGCAAGATAAAAGCAAAATTTAAAAAGTATTTGTTAAATCACCCATATTTACAAAGGATAAAAAAGGGGCGAAATGCAGGATTGATAACAATAGGGTGGTATTTTGTAAATATTAAAGTTGTTCGCTTATTTTTCCAAATCGTCTTTCCCGGTTTTGAAAATCCAGGAGTGCCTCATATAGATTTTCTTTTCTGAAGTCGGGCCAAAGTGTATCGGTAAAATACAATTCACTGTATGCAAGCTGGTATAATAAAAAATTACTGATGCGATATTCTCCACTTGTACGGATCATGAACTCGGGATCGGGAAAAGAAGCCGTGCATAAATATTGCTCAAAAACCTGGCCCGTAATTTCCCCGGGATCAAGGTTTCCTTTTTTTACTTCAGCGGCAATTTCATTTATTGCATGAATAATTTCCCACCGGCTGCTATAACTTAATGCCATTATAAGATTGAGCCCTGTATTGGTTTTGGTTGCCTCGCAGGCTTCGTCTAACTCTTTTTGAGCAGATATGGGCAGCATCTCTATATTGCCAATAACATGCAACCTGATGTTATTTTTGTTAAGGGTGGCTACTTCCTGCTTTATAGTTTGCACCAGGAGTTCCATTAAACCGGTTACTTCATCCCTTGGCCTGTCCCAGTTTTCTGTGCTAAAAGCATACAGCGTAAGATATTCAATACTCAACTCTGCACATCCTTCTACGATATTTCTAACGCTTTCCACTCCATTGTAGTGACCATACAGCCGGTCTTCACCCTTTTCCTTTGCCCAACGTCCATTACCATCCATAATAATGGCTATATGCCTTGGCAGCTTTTCAGGATTCAATTTTTCTTTAAGGCTCATTATTGTTTTAAAATAGCAAGTCAGGCAAAAAGGGCCTGACTTGATTTGTAAAAGTAAGGAAATACTTTAAACAGAAATACTCCAATAACGGGAAGATTATTAATAATTTTTCTTACCTGTTTTTTTGCCGGATAAACAAGGTATATTAAACCATGATATTAGACCTTTTGAAGATTACCGTGTAAGAAAAGGTTTTACAATGTAGGTTAGCGGGCAGACGGGCAGCGATAGTTCATAATATTGAATGAGATACCAATTTCCAATATAGCATATTGATCTTTTTGCTTGCTGAAGCCCCGTTGGCGGCCTTCAACTCCAATAGGAGTGCCTGTTTCAAAAGACCTGTCCTGCAATATTGCGGCAATAGAAGGAGTACCGTTGGGAGAAGTAAATTTGTCCACACCCACGTATGTTTTGCTCACGTCATCAATATAATCGGTAGTTGTAAATCGATGGGCAATTTCGATTGATACGTTTACTTTGTCGGTAATGGCATATTTTACTCCGAAGCCAATAGGGATACAGACTGCCATCGTTCCATATGCTTTTCTTCCCTCGTAAAAAGTTTCACCTTCAGTATTCAAGGGGCGTAAATACACTTTGGTACCGTTATAATAAGCATACGGGTCATAACTAAAAACACCTACACCCAGCGTTGCATAGGGGGTAAAGCTGTGATTGGGATCTGTTGGAATAAATTTGAAAAAATTAAAATCACCTCTTATAGCAAACTCAAAAATATTGGTATTAAAGCTAAGGTTTCTGCTGCGTTGATAGTCGTTTTCACTGTATTGGTCGCTGTAGCCGAGTTGAGCAAAATGTGCTGTTACGCGAAGAGCTGTATAATTCCCAAACTGTTTTCTGAAAAAACCACCTAAAGCAATTTTTGGCCTGTTAACCGCTGCCCTGTTGTTAAGATCGCCAAAATAATGAGCAACTCCAATGGTAACACCGTATTCGCCCACCAATATGGATTCATCTTGTGCCTGGGCTTTGATGCAAAAAGCAATTGGAATGGTAAGAATGATAAAAAACTTTTTCATAATGGGTGCAAAATAAAAAAAACACTGTTAGTAAAACGAAGAAACGCTCTTTTAATTACATAGCAAGTTAAAACTTTATCTTAATTTCTCTTATCAAGTCCCCAGGATAATTTATTTCGGAGGGTTTGCAGAAAATTATTTTCATTAAGCCGTACGAGGTTTATACTGAAAGTTTCTTTGCGTATTGCGAGCAAAACCTCCTTGGTTACAATTTCACGGCGACTGTCAAGTGTGCATAAAAACCCATCCGTACGGCCTTCAACCTCAAAGGATAGAATCGTATTATCAGGCACTACCAATGGACGTATATTTAAATTATGTGGTGATACAGGGGTTATTACAAAGCTTGCGGATTCGGGGAAAACAACGGGGCCATTACAGCTTAATGAGTAGCCGGTAGATCCTGTGGGGGTGGATACAATCAGCCCGTCCGCCCAGTAAGTATTTAAAAATTCACCATTTAAATACGTGTGAATTTTAATCATGGGCGAAGTATCCTTCTTATGAATTGTAAATTCATTGAGTGCATAGGCCACACCGTTAAACAAGGGCATGTTGGCATCGAGGTGAAGAAGTGTTCTTTTATCAAGCACAAAGGTGCGCTGCACCAGCGCTTTTACTGCTAAATGCAATTCATCTTCGCTAATGCTTGCCAGGAAACCGAGCCGGCCGTAATTTATTCCTAAAACAGGGATTCCTCTATCTGCAGCGAAAGTTACTGCATCAAGTAAAGTTCCATCCCCGCCAAGGCTTACCAGGCAATCAATATCTTCCAGGTCTTCAGGGCAATTGAAGGTTGAATATTTATTGTGAATATCAATCGAAGAATAAAACTGGTTAAAAAAATCCTGGTAAACGACGGGCTCAATTTTATAATGAGCGAGTTCAGCAAGCAGTAATTTTAAGCCTTCCCGCTGGTTGGCTTCCAAACCGCGGCTGTAAATAGCAATGCGCATAATTATTAGATACGATTAATATATTCTTTTCAAAGCTACCGGTAAAAAAATACCTAATGCTGTGTTAACCATGTTTTAGCGTAATATTTATTACACGAATTAATGCGAATTATACGAATTAATAAATGCTGTAAAGTAATTCGTGTAATTCGTGCGTAAAATTCGTGTTATTATCTTGGTCATTTTACGTTTAACACAGCACTAGTTATGTAAAAATAGACCCTTTTGACCTAACTGGTTGAAACTACATTCCATGCTTAATTTAAAATCATATAATGTGAGAATATCAATGCCAAAACCACCCGAATATAAAAACCTGTTATTGAGATTTGAACTGAATTTATTTTGGCTGTATGTGTATCCCCCATCAAAAAATATTTTTCCATAAATTGTAAACGGAAGCTTATTGTAGGTTTTGGATTTCAAAAAGGTAGGAACATTAAAGTGCAAAAGCTTTTTTTTAAGATCAAGTTTTACAAGGCCAAATGCAATTCCATCAATTGCAAAATATTCATCACCCCGCAAATAATCATCCAGGTATCCTAATGCCCTTTGATTGATATAAGGCTGGTTGAACGGAACTTCAATTTGTGCAGTAAGCCGTACACTTGAGTACCAGTTATGAGGATGCGAAAAATAGGTATTGTACGTAGTTCTGATAAAAAACCTATTAATGCCACCTTCGATCTGCAGGCCTCTTTTGAGAAGAAGCAGGGATGTTGCATATCCTTTTAGCGGGTAAAGAATATTATCAACGTCCGTGAATTGGAGCCTGTACCCAATCTCTATAAAATTTTGAGACGATGAGGCCGCATTAAAATACCCGGGGTTGTAATGCTCCGATAGCAACGAATCATCTACCTTTATGTGCCTGAAAGAAACAGAAAAAGTTTCCTTTTTCTTAATACCCTTCCTGGAGCTGTACGCTCCTGTTACATACCATTCATTTTTTACAAAGTCATCATTTTTATAATAAATTAAATTGTTGTTATAATCTGTCTTGTAAGGAATTTGCCTTGTTTGAGAAAAGCCTGCACCAAAAAGCACCCCGTCTGATAATGCGGGGTTGGTGTACGGAGCTTTATATTCAAATGAAATATTCCTTGTAAAACCATTAATGAGCGCAACGGAAAGCTGATCATTTCTTCCGCTGATATTGTAGTGGGAAAAATGGACGCCGTAATTAACGCGTTTAAGGCTCCCGTTATATTTCACAAGCCATTCATTAAACGACCTGTCTGAAAGCTGGAACCATGGAATGGGGAAAATATACCATTTCTCTTTTACGGTAACTTTTATATCAAAATTACCCCGGTCTATGATTTCCGGAATAACTTTTACCTCGATAAAAAGCGTTGTGTTGTAAACCTGGTCGCGTGCTTTTTGTATTCTTTCTTCCATTTTTCCCGTTGGGATTGAATCACCGGGTTTAAAATTCAATTCTCTTAAAATAATATAAGCTTTGGTTCTCTTATTACCACTTATAACGATATTGCGGAGACGAAGTTTCGATATTGAATCTGCAGGATGAAACTTTTGAAAGGAAGAAAAGATAGTAGTGGAATCTGTATCCTGCCCGGGAGCAGCAAAAGCAATACAGCTTATACAGAAAATGAAAATTATTTTTTTCCTAATGATAAACAGGTAATTTATTTTCATTTATAAACGAGGGCCGGAATGAAACAACATCTAGATGGCGGGCCAATAAAAGCAGTTAGTTAAATATCAAGGTAATTCATTAGATGACGGTAGTTGTTGTCAATTTCATTCTCAAACAGTTCTTCACCTGAGTAATAAGTAACCGTATATTCATACCTTTCAAAAGCGGCAATAACGGTTGATACTTCTTTTTTATTAAGATGAATAGTAACCTGCAACAACGGCGAATCGGGCTTGCTTGTGATATTTAAATGAAGAATAATAGAACCATCACTTTCCACAATGCGACTTAATTCGGAAATGGCAAAGCGGGTGCGTTCCATTTCAAGTACAATTACAGCACCTGTTTCATCCGACCCCGCAAAGTTTCCTAAGGCTGCAAGCAGAGCCTGGCCGGCGATAGTACCCATCAATTCATTGGCTTCATTTACTACGGGAATTACATTTGTTTGAAAATGATTACTTACAGAAACCGCATTTAAAAAATGATTGTTAAAATTTACAGATGCCGGAATAAAATCATTTTGAAAAAACTCAATTGAAATCTTTTTATTTTCTTCGTCAAGTAAATCGTCTTCACTTATTAGTCCAAGGTATTTTTCTTCTGATACGACAGGCAGGTGAGTTATTTTAAAATCACTCATCAGTTGCAGCGCCTTCGACACCGTATCCGACAACTGCAATTGCGGTAAAATATTATTAGTAAGTTCCTGCGCCAACATGATCAGTGTTTAGGTTAAAATGTTAGAAAATCAAAAGACAGCTACTAATAGAGACAGAAAAAACTAGTGAAGTGTTGCAGCCGGGATTTTTAATTTTGAAATAAAACCGCTTAGAATTCTATTAAACTCTCCGGGAACTTCCATCATGGGGGCATGACCGCATTTATCAATAAAATGGAGTTCGCTGTTTGGGATCAGCTTATGAAATTCTTTAGCAACGAAAGGAGGCGTAATGGTATCATTGTTACCCCATATCAAACAGGTTGGTTGTTTAATCTGGCTTATTTCTTCGCCTAGATTATTCCGGATAGCAGACTTTGCCAAAGAAATTATTTTGATCACCTTAATCCTGTTGTTGGTTATCTCAAAACATTCGTTCACCAGCTCCTCCGTCGCCATGGCGGGATCGTAAAAGGTAAGCTGTGTTTTTTTGCGGATATATTCTTTATCACCGCGTTTGGGATAGCTATCACCCATACCGTTTTCAAACAAGCCGGAGCTGCCGGTGAGCGTGAGGGATTTTATTCTTTCAGGGTGTTTTAAAATATACACGAGTGCAACATGCCCCCCCAATGAATTACCCAGGAGATGAATATTTTTGTAATCCCGGGTCTCAATAAACTTATAAACAAACTTTTGCAATCCACCTACAGTTGTATGGAGGAGATCCAGCTCAAATAACGGCAGCAAAGGAACAACCACCTTATTGGTTTCCCTGAAATGCTCAATAAGATGCTCAAAGTTACTTAATGCACCAAATAAACCATGCAGTAAAACCAGTGGTTCACCTTCACCTACTTCTATAAACTTGAACTTGCCTTCTTGTTTAATTTGATATTCCATTGATGCGCTTTGGCGTATTTGTGTTTTTTAGATGCAGGTATATAATGCTAAAATAAATGTTTCTATGCAAAAAAATATCGAAATAATATTTAAAGGAGTGTTTACTTATGCAGATTTTTTTGCCAGGCTTTCAAAAAAGCTCTCCAATTGTATAAACATGCCTTTGAAGTAAGGTATAATATTTCCAAGATTATCGATAACTTTTGGTCCCCACGGCACTACATATTTATATATAACAGAGCCTGCAATTACCTGGGGCTTAAGGATAAGGAGTTTTTCGGCAAAAAATAAAATAACGCTGAACACAATCGTATAAATAATAATATAAAGCAGCACCCCTCCCAGCCTGTCGAGCCAGCCCAGCATCGCCAAATCTACCGTTTTTTTTATAAGCCTTGCTCCTAATCCCACAAGTAATATTACCACAATAAACACCAGCAGGAATGCTAGTACCGGCAGCCACCTGGTAGCGGTTGCCACATTTTTTTGCAGATAAGCAGCCACTAATGCCGATAGCTTAAGGGCAGCGGCAAGGCCAATAATAATGGCAAGCAATGAAAAAATACCCAAAATAAAACCTTTACGCAATCCCTTAAAAAGGGCTAAAATCATTATAAGGAGGAATCCGATATCAATTATCATAAAATAATTGTTGTGTCTGGTTCTGCACTGTAAGTGAGATTATTTTTAATGATTCACCCGTTTTTTGCGGCTAATATTTCCCTTACAATTGCCGCAATGGTTTTGCCATCGGCTTTACCGCCAAGTTGCTTATTAGCCATCCCCATTACTTTCCCCATATCTGCCTGTGAAGTGGCGCCGGTTTCTTTTATGATGGAAGCGATTATTTCTTTGAGTTCTTCTTCATTTAACTGCTTTGGCAAAAATTTTTCTATAATTTCAATTTCCTCTGTTTCTTTTTCTGCCAGGTCGCTGCGGTTTTGCTTTTGATAGATGTCCAGCGATTCTTTACGCTGCTTCACCAGTTTTTGCAATAGCTTAATTTCATCACCCTCTTTGATTTCTCCACTAAAGCCTTCGGAAGTTTTTAAATTAATAATCGCAGCTTTAATGGCGCGCAAAGACCGGAGAGATTTTTCATCTTTTGCAAGCATGGCAGTTTTTAAATCGGCCATTACTTTTTGTTCTAAACTCATTGTAATTTTTTTTAGTGATTGCTAAACCAGTTACCATTTAACTTGTTAACTGGTTTTATTCTTCTCCATCTCAAGATCTATAAACTTTTTATGAAATTCCTGCGCAAAAGATTTTATGTCTTTACTAAGAACCTCATATTTTGTGGCTCTTTGAAACGTATCTCCCATGGTAGTGAATACCTGGTAATAAAAATCTGCCATTTCATCTATCATCATATCTTTTGTCCAGAGATCAATACGCATCGCAGATTTATCAACCGCATCCCAGAAAGCGACGAACATGGCCTTTGCTTTTTGTGGAGATTCTGCGGTGCTGCCTGCAGCGCTCCAGCTTATCTGTTGCGGAACTTTATCTGCATCAAGCAGAACATTAATTGTAATATTTGATTCAGTCATAGCGGGTGCAAATTAATACTATTGACGGTTTTATAAAAAACGATATTTACTAATCCGTTGAAAAATTATTGAGTCATTGTTTTTTCAATGGCATTCCAAAAAAGGCCTGCTGTTATGTCCCAGCTATATTTTTCGGCCTGTAAGTTTGCTTTTTCAATTAATACTTTTCTTAAGTTTTCATCTTTGTAAATAAGCATCATTTTTATGGCGATGTCTTTAAAATTTGCTGGGTCAGCATATAATGCAGCATCGCCGCATGTTTCAGCCATAGCGCTTGCCGGTGATGTAATTACCGGAACACCGCTTTTCATTGCCTGTAAGGTTTGTGTGCCAAAGCCTTCCAAAAGGGAAGGATATACCATTGCATATGCCGATGCTGTCACTTTTGCCAGTTCCGGAAGTGGCAGGCATCCTAAAAGTTTTACTTCTTCTTTAAACCTGAATAGCCGGAGATCTTCAAGAAATTCTTCATATTTCCAACCCGGTTTCCCTGCAATAAGTAATTGCATATTGCTCTTTTGTCTTTTTTTAAATGCTGAAAAGGCTTTAAGTAAATTCAGCAGGTTTTTACCGGCGCCAATTTCACCTGTATAAATAAAATATTCATTACTATCAGCATATGTTGCCTTCACGTTTTCTCTTTCCCCCGGCAGAATGGGTATAAAATTTTTATTGACACCGCCGTAAACCAATTTTATTTTATCAGCAACTGTTTTGTATTGTTTAATAATAGCGGCTTTGGTAAATTCTGAAACAGTAACAATAATTTTGGATTTTTTTATGAACCGCGAAGCGAATTTTTTGTAAAATAAAAAATGGCACTTATTTATTCGTGCCGGGTTATCTAAAAAAGCGAGATCACATACTAAAAGGCATTGCGGTATTTTAGTTGTGAGCGAACACACACCATCAAAACTTATAAATACTTCGGCCTTATATTTTTTAAGAACAGCCGGTATTTTAATATTATACCAAATATACAATTGCGCGGGATGTTCTGCCCGTGGCCCTTTTACAACAGGTATTACATTCTCCGGGAAAATAAATGACCCGTTCCATGGCCTGTCAAAAATAAAAATAAAAGTATGCTCCGGGTGTAATTTTGTGATCCTGCTGAATGTTTCATAAATGAAACCGGTATATCCTTCCCATTCATCTTTTACAAGAAATCTTGTGTTAACTGCAATAACCATTAACGGGGGTTTAGTAGCATCCAGTATCCAGTATCCAGTAACAAGTATCCGGCGTCAGGTATCCAGCATCACCTCAGCACTTTTAATTTTACCGTTTCAATACGGGTTTCACTAACGCTTAGAATATCAAACTGGTAGTCGTCGATGATAATCCGGTCTTTTTGGCGCGGAATTGATTCATGCTGGCTTATAATATATCCTGACAAAGTTTCGGTTTCTTCGTTTTTCCTGAATTCCATTTTATACTTGTCAACGAGGTAATCAAGCTCCAGCCTTCCGCTTAAAATGTACTCATTGGTTGAAATCTGCTTGTCAACAAATTCTTCATTGACATCGTGTTCATCATTGATATCGCCGAAGATTTCTTCCAACAAATCCTCCATGGTCACAATTCCGGCAGTGCCGCCAAATTCATCAATCACCCAGGCAATACTTTTTCTCTCTTTACTGAATTTATCAATGAGATCGGTAGCGCTCATACTTTCAGGAACAGCTGGTATTGGAAGCAGTATTGACCGTAAACTTTGAGGATTCCTGAACATGTCCAGCTGGTGAATGTATCCCTGGATATTATCGATATTTCCTTCATACACCACGAGTTTGCTAAGCTTGGTCTCTATAAATTGCTTCTTTACTTCCTCCAGTGAAATGTTGATGTCAATGGATTCAATTTCTTTACGGGGAATAAGGCATTCCCTTATTTTTATATCAGACAGCGACAAAACATTTTCAAACAATTCATTGTTCATTTCTTCATTGTCTTCGTTATCATTCATCTTGCTTTGCTGAATAAAATGTTCAAGGTCAATTTTTGTAAACGCTTCATTTTTATTCTGAAGCTTTACATTAAAAATGTATTTAAGCATCCACTCAGCAATGTTTACAAAAAAGGAAGCGATCCACGCAAACATGGAATAAAAAAACTTTACAATAAAAGTAATGATGCTGCTTCCGGTTATTGCATTTCCTTTCGCCCGAAAAAAAGCTTTAAAAATAAATTCAAAAAATAACAATAAAACTGTTGATATTAGAGTTTCAACGGCAAGTTTTAAGAAAGGGTTTTCAATACCCCAGTACTTCCAGAAACTATCCAGGATGTTACTCCAAAGCAACCCGTAAATTACCAGCAGAACATTCAGGGCAATAAGAGTTGTGCCTATAAAGCGTGCAGGTTTTTCCATAAAGGCCGACCATATTTTGCCGGTATAGCTGCCTTGTTTTTTTCTTAACTCAATCGATAATTTACTTACAGAAACAAAAGCAATTTCTATACCTGCAAAAAAACCAATAAGAAGCAATGAAGCTGCAATGGCTATCAGTGACGTCCAGTCCATATTACAAAAATATAAAATTGAGAAT
>JBDTZL010000195.1:0-13544 GCA_040005125.1 Ginsengibacter sp. | reverse complement strand
ACGATAAATCTTTGCTTCTTACAGTACTTCAAAATGATGCAATAGCATTTCAGCAACAATCAGATTATGCGCAGGCATTAATAAACTATCAAAATGCTTTGAAGGTTGCTGAGCAGGTTGATGATGAAGAAGGACAGGCGTTTATTTATCTCAACATTGCAATCACATATTCCAGCCTGGATGAAGACAGCCATGCAGAACAATCTTATTTTAAAGCGGTCAACCTTGCAAAAAAGCTGAACCTGAAAAATGTGCTGGCGTATAGTTATGCCAATCTATCTTCATTGTACTCGGGGATAAATGATTTTAAGAAGGCATATGACTTTGGAATAAAAGCCGCCATATTAGGAAAGGAAATTGGAGACAAGGGAATAGAGGCAAGCAGCTTATCCCGGGCCGCGTTGGCTTTGGCAAACCAGAATAAATTTGAGGAAGCAAAAAAATTAAACGAACAGGCAAGGAATATTGCTGATTCGTCAAATCAGCCTTTAAATATATACCAGGCTTACGGAGATATGGGTTCTATACTTACCATGCAAAAAAATTACAGCAAAGCAATTCCCTATTTTGAAAAAGCATTTCATTCATTGAAAGAGTCTGACATTTATGATGAAGAGATTGGAAGATCTTATGCTGACCTATCTAAATGCTATGAACAAACGGGCGACTTTAATAAGGCTTTGGATACCTATAAAATTGCATCCAAAATTTCAGATTCAATACGCGGCCGTGAAAATGTAAAAAAAGCTACTGAGCTTACAATGAACTTTGAGTTTGAAAAAAAGCAACAGATAGCAAAAGATGAACAGCAAAAGCAAAATGATTTGGCAAAAACAAAACAAAGCGCTTTGATAATTGGTTTAATACTAACCTTTCTGCTCGCAGCTGTAGCTTTTAACGGTTTTAGAAATAAGCGAAATGCCAATCTTTTGCTTCGGCAGCAAAAACAAAAAGTTGAAATCACTTTATCAGAACTTAAATCTACACAGGCACAACTCATCCAGTCAGAAAAAATGGCCAGCCTTGGTGAACTCACCGCCGGTATTGCTCATGAAATTCAAAACCCGCTAAACTTTGTGACAAATTTTAGCGAGGTGAATAAAGAAATAATTGCTGAGCTAAAAGAAGAAATTGACAATGGCAATTACGATGAAGCAAAATTAATTGCAAACGACATTGAAGAAAACTCAAATAAAATAAATCACCACGGCAAGCGGGCAGATGCAATTGTTAAAGGAATGCTGCAGCATACAAGAACATTTTCGGGAAAAAGAGAACCGACAGATATTAATACTCTCGCCGGTGAATATCTGCGTTTGTCCTACCACGGTATGAGGACAAAAGATAAAAGTTTTAATGCAGTGATGAAAACTAATTTTGATGAAAATATTGGAAAAATAAATATTATACCCCTGGATATTGGCAGAGTGTTAATGAATTTATATAACAACGCATTTTATGCAGTGAATGAGAAGAAAAAGCTATTACCTATCGGCTATCAGCCAGCAATCAAGGTATCAACAGGAAAACTGGATAACAAGATAGAGATTAGAGTTGAAGATAATGGCAACGGCATCCCCAAAAAAGTATTAGATAAAATTTTCCAGCCATTCTTTACAACAAAGCCAACTGGACAAGGAACCGGATTGGGATTGAGTTTAAGCTATGATATTATCAAGGCACACGGTGGGGAGATAAAAGTGGAGACTGAAGAAGGAAAAGGGAGTGAGTTTATAATAGAATTAAAATTATCTTGAAAAAAATTGGGATATGAAAATCTATTTTATCATAATTCTTTCTGTTTTATTTTTTCTTCGATTATCATCAGCTTATTCCCAACAACCCAGCTTTAACCGCGTAACAGCAAAACCCGCAAAAGCGGCTCAGGTATTCACGAGCATTGTTGAAGACGAACAGGGATATATTTGGCTTACATCATTTGTAGGAGGCTTACACAAATATGACGGCACAAGATTTATAACTTATACACATGACCCTCACAATCCCAATTCATTAGCAAGTAATTGGACTGAATGCATAGGCAGGGATTCAGCAAATTTTATTTGGATTGGCACCTGGGGACATGGGCTGGACAGGTTTGATCCGGCAACAAATATTTTCAAACATTTTCGTCATGATCCCAACAACAAGGGAAGTCTATTGAATGATACGATCACAGCTATCCTTATAGACCATTCAGGCAAACTTTGGGTAGGCTCTTCCGGCGGACTGGATTTATTCAATGAAAAAACAGGGCGCTTTACACATTATTCCTATGTAGCCGGCGATACTACCGGGCTAAGCAGCAATGAAATACGTGTTTTATACGAGGATCGCAACGGAACACTATGGGTTGGTTGCGGAAGCCCTTTTACCGAAGACCCTTCTGTTGGAGGACTCAACCGCTTCAACAAGGCCACAGGGAAATTTACCCGGTACATGCATGATCCCAATAATCCAAATAGTATCGAAAACAATAAAGTGCTTGGCATCCTCGAAGATAGCAAAGGTAATTTCTGGGTGGGTACATCCGGAGACGGGTTACATATAATGGACAGGAATAAAGGAATATTTACGCATTATCATTATGATGCAACTCATCCTGAAAAATTAATTCGTCCTCCTATAAATAAAGATCAGTATGATGACCATATATCATTTATAAAGGAAGATGCAACCGGAGCAATATGGATAGGCTCCTTTTATGGAGGAATAAACCGATATGATCCTGACACAAAAAAAGTAAAGCATTTTGGAAACGTAATGCAGGGCGATAAGATTGTTTCAAAGGATTCCGTCTCAGGTTTTGCAGAATTTAGTGTTTGGTATGCCTTTGTTTCAAAAGAAGGCCTCCTTTGGGTTTCTGCTAATGTAGATCGCTATCATAGTGATCCGGCAAGCCTGTATAGTATAAATGTTTCTAAAACTATCGTTCCATATTATCCGATAGACAGACCCAACGCCACTTCATTTTACTACGAACCACATGATAGCATCCTCTGGATTGCCACCGGCAATGGCTTAATTAAAAAAGATTTCCGAAATCAAAAGCAAGAAGTCTTTTTGGATGATCCGGGTAACGCAAATTATAGCTTGGGCGGTGATGGCCTTACAGCTATAAAAGCCGATGAAGAAGGTAAATTATGGATTGCTGCTTATCGTGGAGGTCTCTCCAGATATGATCCGGTTGTAAACCGGTTCATAAATTATAAGCATGATTCAAAAAAACCAGGAAGCTTGAGCAGTGATAAGATCAATGGTCTTTACATGGATCATAACAAAAATTTGTGGGTTATCACAGAGGATGCAGGTATTGATAAAATGGATAGGACAACAGGCACTTTTTTTAATTATACACATAACAATAATGACACAAACAGCCTGAGCTCCGAAAGCGTTAATTGTATGACTGAAGGCCAGCATTCTTTTTGGATAGGGACTGAAAAAGGTGTGGACAAGCTGGATGATGAAAGCAAAAAATTCCGTCATTATCTTCCGGATCTGTATATAACGAGTATCTGTGTTGACGCATCAGGTATCATATGGATCGGCACACCTGATAGCCTTTACAGATATAATGCTGCGGAAGATAAATTTGTGCCTTTTATTTCACCACACTCCTTTGAACCAATCAAGGCAGTATTAAATATTCTCGAAGATGATGAAAAAAATCTTTGGGTAAGTACCACCAATGCTATAATAAGACTCAACAATAGGCGTGATGAAATAAAAATCTTTGGAGAAAGTTATGGTGTAAATCAAAATACATTCAATTATGTTTACGCTTTTAAAGCATCTAATGGCGAATTATTTTTAGGTGATCAAAACGGTTACTATGCATTTTTTCCGGGCCAATTAAAAGGTGTTAGCAAACCACCGCGCGTTAACCTTACCAGTTTTAAAATACGGGATAAAGAAATAAGATTTTTAACAGGCGATTCAGTTTTCGTTTTACAGGCAAAAGAAATAAAACTTAAATACTATGAAAATACTTTCTCGTTCGATTTCATTGCACTTCATTACGATAATCCTGGCGAAGAAAAGTATCTCATCACGCTGGAAAACTATGATAACACCTGGCATGATATCGGCGCTGAGCATAGAGCTTATTTTTCCAATGTGCCACCCGGTACTTATATTTTCCGTATTAAAGCGATCAATGCTGATGGTGCATGGCAAGAAAAAGATATCAAAATAACTATTACACCTCCATGGTATACTACCTTGTGGGCTTACACTTTATATGCTGTACTTTTTTTAATTGCTCTATGGAGCTTTATCAAATGGCGAGTTAAATCATTAAGACAAGAAAAGATTTTACTCGAAAAAAAGGTAGCCTTACGAACACATGAATTAAAAGAAGAAAAAGAAAAAGTAGAATCCACTCTATCAGAACTAAAGTCCACCCAGGCTCAACTCATACAATCCGAAAAAATGGCTTCGCTTGGCGAACTCACTGCAGGTATTGCGCATGAGATTCAGAACCCTTTGAACTTTGTAAATAATTTTTCTGACCTTAACCAGGAACTGCTTACAGAATTAAAAGATGAAGCCGATAAAGGAAATATTGATGAAGTGAAAGCAATTGCGAATGATGTAATAGAGAATGAGCAAAAAATAAACCTTCACGGTAAACGTGCAGATGCCATTGTAAAAGGCATGTTGCAACATTCAAGAAAAAGTTCGGGGATAAAAGAGCCAACAGATATTAATGCTTTGTGCGATGAGTATTTAAGATTGAGTTATCATGGCTTGCGTGCAAAGGACAAAAATTTCAGCGCTGATTTCAAAACAGATTTTGATGAAAGTATTGGTAAAGTAAACATCATACCTCAGGATATCGGAAGAGTTTTATTGAATTTATACAACAACGCATTTTATGCGGTGAATGAGAAGAAGAAGACTGCTGATGCAACATATCAACCAACAGTTTGGGTTCAAACAAAAAAAATAGAAAACAAGATTGAGATTCTTGTAAAAGATAATGGCAACGGTATCCCACAAAAAATATCAGACAAAATCTTTCAACCATTCTTCACCACAAAACCTACCGGGCAGGGAACGGGATTGGGCTTGAGTTTAAGCTATGATATTATCAAAGCACACGGTGGTGAAATAAAAGTGGAAACGAAAGAGGGAGGGGCGGAGCTTATTATTCAATTACCAAATTCTTAAACCGACCGCATGAAACTATTCATAAAAATATCGCTGCTTTTGTTGTTGCCTGCTTTTGTTCAGGCGCAGCAGCAAAGACAATTGAACAGCATGCGCATTGCGTTGGGCACCGCTGCCAACGATACTATACGCAGGGATGTTCATGCCAACTGGCGTATTATTTTTCTGAAGTAAATCAGGATAGTGCGCTTTTATACGCTGAAAAAGAATTGCAAATAGCGGGGCGACTCAATATAAAAATATATGAGGCGAATGCGTTGTTAAATCAAGATTATGCTTTCGCTGGTTTGATTAACTATCCGGAAGCGCTGGAATCATTTCTTGAAGCACAAAAAATAGTGGAGAACCCTGCCTGTGAAAAAACTCTATAGCATTTCTCAAACAGCCAAACTCCACGGGAAGTACGTATCAGTCTGCTAAATACCAATCAATATCTTTTAGCCCTTTTGTATGCTGTTGCCGGCATTAGTGATAAACAGGTTTCAAGTTTATTAAAGGCAAAAAATTATGCAGAATCCATCCGGAATACAGCAGCAATTGGATTCGTTTTTGGCAGTTGGTAGGGGATTACAGGAACAGAGGTGAACTTGATTAAGCGCTTCTTTTTGCACAAAAAACCCTGTATAATTTTTGAAATATAATATAGCATGCAGGAATAGAAGATATGGAGGCAGAACATACGTTGGCGAGGGCTATAATTCCGTTGGAGAAATTTATCAAAAAAAAGGAAGTTTTGATTCATCACTATACGCATTTCGAAAAGGAGAACAGATAAACAGGGAGCAAAATAACGTTTCAGATCTTGGGTTTTCGTATTCTGATTTAAGCCACTTGTTTTTGACTACAAAAAAAACGGATACGAGCCTTTTCTATGCCAGGAAGTCTCTTGAAACATTTAAAGGTGTGGTTTTTTTGGGGGAATAGCAGATGCATACAGAATTATTTCATCTGCCTATGCCCAACAAAAAAAACCGGACAGTGGCTTTGTATCTTTAACACTATCCTCCAAACTGCAGCGGGGTGCTTACTTTTCACAAAAAATAGTGCAGCCGAAATATTTTTACAATTAATATTTTAGTAAAAAAGAACAATAAATAAATGAACACAACACTTAATAATCCCTGTCAAATACAACCACTGGCTTCTGGTCTCCTAAATCAATTTTTGCAAAACGGGCAGTAATTATTTTCTCTTCCCCCGGCAACAGGGTAAAGAAATTATCGCTCCAAAATGTAGGCACTACTTCATCACCGCCGTTACCTTTGGTGATCATTAAACGTTTAAAGAAAGCCAGCTTATCAGAAGGATTTTTTACGGTAACTTTTACCACTACTTCACTGTCACTATAAGAATTTGTTTGCTGTACATCCGGCTTTACTTTTGGGAGTTTTAAAATATCTGTAAAATCAGTTTTTTCAAGTGATGAAAGCCAGTAAAAATTGTCTGATACAATACTGCCTGCTTCATCCTTTAAAATCAGTTTTACAAAATACACCTTCGATAAACCCTCCATTTTGGGTATTTGAAATAACTCTTTATAACAGTTTTCCTCAACATGGAAAGTCCCCTCTTTTTGCCACATAACTTTCAAATCGTCATTAAACACTTTGACAACTGCAGTAAGATTTTTGTGCTGGTGATGCATTGTATTGATTACAGAAACCATGTAATTATTTTCATTCAATTGTATATGTAGCGGCTCCATTGCTTTTTTGGCGTAGAAATAACCTGCGTTTTGACATAAAAACCAATCATATATCTGCCATACCACCTGTGGCCATGTTGCATTTAATTTCCACAGCATTACGCCTGATGTAATGGTCCACATCCGGTGGTTGTATGCTTCATACATTGCACGGTAGCTGCCTGCATTTATATACTGCGCATTACGGATGTATTCTTCCGCAGTTGCGGGTTGGCCGAACTGATTCCTGATAGCGCTGTCATATGCTCTGAAAGCATAACCATCTCCATCCCAGGCATCATGGTATGCCCATTTTTTATCCAGGGGATAAATGTTGTTTATGGGACCTTTGCCTAAATCAAAAATATATTTTCTCATACTTCCCGCTGTTGATACAGCCGGAACACCGAGTTCATCTCTAAACATTTGCTTTTTCACTTCAAGTACCTTGTCATAATAATACGCATGCGGATACCATGTATAATCAGGCGGTCCGTCATCCGTCATGCCTGTTGGCATATCCGGCTTCATGTACGGTGTGAGTGAATCTATGTTCCAGTCGTAACTGGATGTGGCGATAAAAGGCCTGGTTGTATCCATCTCTTTGATGAACTTGCGTAAAGGTTTGTATAATTCCCCCCGCATTATGGTTTCGCAGGCCCCTGCCCAAAGAACCAGGCTCGGATTATTGCGATATCTTTTAACTATGTCGAAAGAATTTTTTAATGAAAGCTCTGTGTTTAATGGGTTGGCAAAACTTTCTGTTCCGGGATAACTTGTCCAGCACTGATAAAAGGTTTCCCATACCAACAAGCCATATTTATCATACGCCGCCATTACCTGCTCAGGTGGCGATGGCATATCTTCACACGCAATCATGTTGGTGTTGGATTCAGCCAGTAGCCTTGCTTCATCATATACCCTTTTTTTATTCATATCAAGCATCATGTCGGGCTGTATCCATCCCCCCCGGCAAAATATCTTTTTTCCATTAATCCAGAATATGCGTCCATATTCACCGTTTAGTTCCTTAAGCGTGGTGGTTATTTTTCTTATCCCGAATGTTACATTTTTCACGTCAGAAATTGCCCCATCAGTTTCAACAGTGAGCTTCAGGTTGTGCAAGTATTGTCTGCCGTAACCGTTAGGCCACCACAGGTAAGGATTTACTATTTTGAGTTGAGCAAAATCGTCTGGTGAAAAAGAAACGTTTAAAGTTTGCCCTGCCGCAAGCTCAACTTCTTTCTCAAATACAATGGTTTTCAAATTTCCCGGCATCGTTTTCTTGTAGGAGTAAAAGTCAACCTCCTTCAGCAGATCGATTGTTCCTCTTAAAATGACTTTCTTGTCTCCTTTTGCAGCATTTGTAAGCACGGCTGAAACACTGACATTGGCAAGTGTTGTATCTGGCAAACCAAGGTCGGTAATAATGTAAGGGTCAGCAATTTTTACATCTCCTGTGTAAGTGAGATACACATCCTGATAAAGCCCCATGTTACGGTCCCTTACTACAGGTGCACAATCCCAGCCCGCCATAAACTTAAGTGTTACATCTTTAAAAATATCTGTTCCTTGCCCACGTCGGGGGCCAAATGGTGTAAACGTGAATCCCGGATCGGGTGTACCTACGTGATCTACCTGGTGAATTTTAACAGCCAATACATTGGTGCCCGTTTGATTAATGTATTGTGTAACATCATATTTAAAGCGCAAAAACATTCCGGCCATTTCACTTGCATCAGCTATTTGCTTTCCGTTAAGCCATACATCAGCACGGTAATTAATGCCGTCAAAATTCAGCCATACCCGTTTATCTTTATTTTCTTTCGGAATGTTAAACGTTGTTCTGAACCAGTAGGGATCTTTAAAAGGATTGGCAATACCTTTCAGATGAGTGTACTTGTTAAGGTCTAATCTCTGACTCAATTCATCGGAGGCATCCGGAATGCGTAAATCATTCAAATCAAAATGAGGGTCAGGATATATACCTGCTTTTACCAAAGCTCCCAAAACAGAGGTAGGTATCTGTGCTCTTACCCAATTTGTGGTATTACATTTTATTGATGATACAACACTTTCGTTTACACCTACCTGTGTTGTTGACTGTAACTTCCATTCACGCAGTTGCTGCTTTTTGTCTTCAATGTCTGCAGATTTATTTTGCGCAATACACATCGATTGAAACAGTAAAAACGCAAACCAAAAAATAATGGATGTCTTTCTCATCGTAGTTTTTATATTTATTTAATTACCGGGATTAATTATTTTGAATTGCCAGGCATGCTGCGCCGATAAACCCTGCATGGTCGCCTAAGGCAGCCAATACAACTTTCGTTTTAGAAGCAGGCACCGGGCATACATACCTGCTGATTTTCTTTTCCATTGATGCTTTAAAAAAAGGATAGGCCGCAGAGATAGAGCCACCAAGCACTACTATTTCAGGATCAAGCAGATTGATCGTCCATGAAATTGGTACTGCCAAATGCTCACCGAAAATCTTCCATGTTTTTAATGCATTCAAATCTTTATCAACAGCAAGCCTGTAAATATCAAGTGATGATTTGCTTTCACCGCAAACAGACTTGTAAATCTTTTGAACCCCCCCACCTGATATAAAATCTTCAATGATACCAGATTGATAATGTGATGGCCATATCTCTCCGGCACTACCGGTAGCTCCATTAAATATTTTCTTATCAATTATTACTGCACATCCTATACCCGTACCAAGCGTAAATCCCGCTATATTTTTTTTACATATTGCTACACCAAAAACACATTCTGCCAGTATCAAACAATTAGCATCATTATTTAGATACACTGGTATATTAAAATATTTTTGAATAGTGTCTTGTAATGGGAAAAATTGCAAAGTTGGTAATTGCGGGCATTCAAGGATAGTGCCTTTTTCTAAATCCAACGGACCAGTCGCTCCTATCCCTATGCCACCTATATTTGTAACCGGTACATTTAAAATGGTCATGATTTTTTCAATACTTTCCGTAATGCGTTTAATGATTACAGATGGCTCATCATTTGCCCCGGTATAAACTTTTACAGGTGTCCCAAGTACTTTGCCTGTATCATCTATCGCCCCTGTCATTATTTTAGTTCCGCCAAAATCAACGCCAATAAAAATTTTCTTCGCCATACAAATGCTAATTATTTTGTTTAATGTCAAATATTATAATCTTCCTGGAATCTATCAATAACAACACCAATAACAGAAAGTTAATAATCCAAAGGATATGTATAATAGTACTGTAACAAAAAACAGGAATCGGGATTTTTTTTGTGCCATAATTATTCTATTATGGTAACTTTTGCACCCCGTGAAAAACTGCCGGCAACAAAGCCGCGTACTTTAGCATAATCGTCGATAAACAATTGTACCGGCAATACGGCATTAATTGAAAACATAAACTCGTCCGGCTCATCGATAAAAATTTGTTTTATATTATCATCAGGTAAATTCACTTTTTCATTTGTTATTAGTAAAACTTTCCCCCCAAACTCCACAATATCTTCTGTCATTTTTATGCTTTGGATAAATGTCTTTCCTTTGGCTGCAAACAAAATCGCTTTAAAACCATCGCCAACCATTTCCATCGGACCATGCCTGAATTCGCCGCCCAAAATTCCCGTCGCAGGTATTTGTACAGCCTCTTTAAACATTAATGCACTTTGACTTGCTGCGGAAAAAGAAGGGCCCCTTGCTATGATTTGCAATGTTTGCATTTCACCCATAAAATCCCGGGCACCCAGTAATTTTGATTGATAGCTTTCAACCCATTTTTTAAAATTATCGCGAAGCCGCTTTATCATGGTTATTTTGTTATCATTCCATTCACCCGCCAAATACCAGGCAAGTATAAATGCAACCAGAGATGTAACAACGTAAGTTTTGGTTGACGTCATTTCCTCTTTGCCCCCCTTGCATGGAAGTGCTATTTCTGCACCGCAGGCAAGCGTGCTTTTTTCTTCATTTACAATGCCCACGCAGTGTATGCCTTCAGGCAGGTGCTTTAGCAACTCTTTTATTTCGAAACTTTCGCCCGATTGAGAAATACAAATAAGGAGCGTGTGTTTCTTTAATATAGGAAAATTATAGTGCAACAATTCACTTGCATTAACAACAAGTGATTCAAATTTCAATTGGTTAAATAAAATTGAAGCCGCATGGGAGATAAAATAAGAACTGCCCATACCTGTAAAAATCACCTGCTCAATTTTATTGTCGTCAATAACTGCCTTAACTTCTGCTAATTTTTTTTTGCCTTCAGCTCCTGAGTAAAAATTCAATACATTATCTATCGCCGCAGGTTGTTCAAAAATTTCATCTAAAAACTTATTCATATTATTTCAATTTTATCATTCTTAAATCCATATACTTTCCTTAAGGTTAATACAATGCGAGTATGAACCATATAATTTATTGTTGATGACATATTGAAATGCACATGCATCATTATTTGACAAAATCGGGCTGTTGATAACTCTTTTATATTCCTTATCTACATAATCTGATTGAAATGCATTGGTAAGCCGCTTATCTCGTTCAGGCGTAAATTCTTCCACCAGTAAAAAATATGTATTCCTATAGTACGCAACACTTGGTGCAGCAGGGGTTTTATTCGATCTCAATATTTCATTTGAATTTTGCGAAGCCAGATCTTTAATCACCAGGGCAAATGCCAATGGTAGGGTTAGTTTTATTTTTTTCATTTTACACAATAAATACTTCGATTTTTTCCTTTGCTAATTTGTCCATTTCTGTGATGGATAATTTCTTTGTGGTGATGATTGTATCAATCTCTTTAATCTTTGATATGACACTGAGACTTTTTCTGCCAAATTTTGATGAATCCACCACCAATATAATTTCAGCAGAAACTTCCATCATTACACGGCTTGTTTTTGCTTCCTGAATATTGGGAGTAGTAAGGCCTGTTTCAAAATCAATTCCATCAACTCCCATAAACATTTTGTCTGCAGTAATCTTTCTCAGAGACTCATCTGCCAGTGGTCCCGTCAGCGTAGAGGATTTCTTTAGAAGGGAACCTCCTATTAATATCACGTCAATGTCACTGTTGATCAGTTCATTGGCAATATTGATAGCGTTGGTAATAACAGTAATACGCTGCATATGTTTTATCTCCTTTGCCAGCAGGCTTACGGTAGACCCTGAATCAAGTATAATGGTATCGCCTTCTGAAATCAGCTTTGCAGCTTTTTGAGCGATTCGCGTTTTCTCATCCAGGTTTATTTTCTCTTTTTCATTTAATGCAAGCCCGGGATATAATTTACTTGTTTTAATAGCGCCGCCATGTGTTCTTTTCAATATTCCCCTTTGCTCAAGAATAACCAGGTCTTTACGAATGGTAACTGAAGTAGTATTCAGTTTTACCTGCAAATCTTTTGTTACCAAACGATTGTCCTTATTAAGCAGCGCCACTATTGTATCTAAACGCTCTTCCTGGAATACCACTTCGTTATTGTCCTTTTTATTTATTTTCATTTGTTTATGATTTTATTTAAATTATAACGGCAAAAATACCCCTTGTTACTTTTACTTGCTTTTCCTTTCATTTTTATAAACAAAGAAATTCACTTATATAATCTTATATAATTTAAACTGTGGCATCTATTACTTTTTTTCGACCAAAATCTTCTGGAAAAAAACAGTGCCTGTAATAACCATTTTCCTTGCATTTTGAGCACTTATAAAATGAGGAGAAATTGCAATTAAAATGAGGAGATAAGTAATTAATCTCATAAATGTTAGTTGATAAATGTGAAAGCAATAAAAAGTAAATGTAACAAAAACAAACCATAAAAAGGTGTTTTTATTTGGAGTTAATTTTAATTTGTTCACCCTGCAACATATAGTAAGATAACACGTGTAAGAAAACCCTGAGCTTTCTTTATTTTTTTACACAGGGTGCTTTAGCGCTTTAGAAATTCATAACTTCATTATGCAGCCGTCATTTACAAAAAATTGCATTTATTTTTATTTATTGGTGTGTTTTTGATTTCAAATATAAAAGGCTTTTGCTAATGAGGGTAAATCTCAACCCTCAACCCTTCCCCATATATATAATGATTATGCCGGTTTTCTTTTGGCACAGAACAAGCCCACAGAAGCAATCCATTTCTTTGAGTTAGCCGAAGTAAAAAGTAAGGAAGTAAAAGACCTGGATGCTTTAACCACTGTTTATTATAACCTGGATAGTTTCTACTTCAAATCAGGTAACATTCAGAAGGCATACGAGTATAATAAACTGTATCATCGGTAGAATGACGATTTAAGGCAGTTAACCCAGGAAAAAAAATTAGCGTTACTGGAGGTCGAAGATGCGCAAGGAAAGATGGAACAGGAACGGCTAATAAACAGGCAAAAGCAGAGTACCACAACCGTATGAGAAATTATGCTTTCACGGGCGGATTAATAGGGCTGTTAATAATAGCAGGTATTTTATCGCAATAACGACAAAAACAACGGGCCAATGCCCTCCTTCAACAACAAAAAGAAGAAACACAAAAGGCGTTCAAAGAATTAAAGAATACCCAGGCCCAGCTCATCCAATCAGAAAAAATGGCTTCACCTGGTAACTCACTGCTGGTATTGCTCATGAAATTCAAAACCCGTTAAACTTCGTGAATAATTTTTCTGAAGTAAATAAAG
>JBDTZL010000160.1:0-4004 GCA_040005125.1 Ginsengibacter sp. | reverse complement strand
CCATTTGACAAAATTTCAGCAGAACGTGAGCCGATATTTCCCAAACCAATAATACCAATTGTTTTTCCTTTTAATTCCATACCTACCATACGTGAGCGGCTTGCCCAGTCGCTGTTTTTCACCGCCTGTGAACCATGAGGTATAAGCCTTGATGCTGCCAGCAAAAGTGCTACGGCATACTCAGCGACCGCTTCTCTTTCCACTATTCCTTTTACTCTTGATACCTGGATACCCAGTTCGGTAGCGGCCACCAGGTCAACATTATCGCAACCGATACCATGCCTGGCAAGCAATCTAAGTTTGGTACATTGCTCTAATGTTTTGCGTGGAAACCTGGGCGTCACGCTCGCAATGATACCGTCAGAATTTTTAATTTTTTCTGCAAGCGCATCTGCGTCAATATTAGCCGGTACAGTGACATGTTGTATATCTGCAAATTTTTCCAGGGTGCTGATATGTTCTTTAAAATGTTTGCCGAAAGTGCTGGAATTGACAATAGAAATAAGAGGTCTGTTCATTTTTAATATTTATTCAGGGATGTAGTTTATGGTGCTAAGAGATAGTTTTTAAATAATTCAGTAAAATTAAAATAAATAAGAAGAAAATGCGATATAGGCTATTAATATTTACATACATATTCTATCTTTTTTTTAGGCATGCTGCTGAATTATTGACTAAAAAAACTTACTCAAAAAGAAAAGGTTTCTTATCTTGCGCCTAAGGAAATAAAGAATGTTTTTTTCTTAATATTTTTGATCCGTTGTATCAGGCATTGAGTTTTTCAACATCAGTATTTTTATGCTGCAATATTCCAATCTTAGCTCAAAACAGTTTAATCATTCTAACAAGTTCGGATCAAATGGGCGTACAGGTGTATTGCATATCTTTCAAAATAAGCTGGCGCCAATACAGATTACCCGGATCCGCTTTTTCCTGTTTAACCATTCATTGTAAACAAATAAATATAGAAAAAAATGACGTCAGAATTAACCAATAAGGTAGCCGTTATAACAGGTGGCGGTGGAGTTTTATGTAGCACTATGGCAATGGCGCTATCTGAACAGGGAGTAAAGATTGCCGTACTCGATTTAAGAGCAGAAAATGCAGAAAAAGTAGCTGAACAAATTAATCAAAAAGGTGGGAAGGCAATTGGTGTTGCTGCCAATGTTTTAGATATTAATAGTTTAAAAGAAGCGCATGAGAAAATTGTAAATGCACTGGGGCCTTGTGATATACTGATTAATGGCGCCGGTGGTAACCATCCAAAAGGCACTACTTCCAATTCTTTTCTTACAGAGGAGGACCTGGCAGCCGGGGGAGAACTTAAAACTTTTTTCGACCTGGATCCTGAAGGTATCAAGTTTGTATTTGATCTTAATTTTATCGGAAGTTTATTACCTACACAAGTGTTTGCAAAAGATATGATAGGCAAGGACGGAGCAACGATCATTAACATCTCTTCAATGAATGCATTCCGGCCCCTTACAAAAATACCGGCCTACAGTGGGGCTAAAGCAGCTATTTCTAATTTTACTCAATGGCTGGCTGTCCATTTTTCAAAAGTTGGAATACGTGTAAATGCATTAGCGCCGGGGTTCTTCCTAACGGACCAAAACAGAACCTTATTAACCGCACCAGACGGTAGTTTAACACCAAGAGGTAACACGATTATTTCACATACTCCCATGGGCCGCTTTGGTACACCTGATGATCTGACCGGAACTTTACTTTGGCTTTGTGGCGATGGATCTAAGTTTGTAACTGGAGTTGTTATTCCGATTGATGGTGGGTTCAGTGCTTACAGTGGAGTATAACAGAACAGAAAGAATTAATCTGATTATTCATTCCTTTCATTCACATGATTGAGATGGATTGTTACCGAAAAACATTTCGCCGGAGTTCATTTTCTTCTCCGGCTTTTTAGTACCAGGCAAATCAATTTTTATATACTTGCAGCTGAGGAATTAGCCAGTAAACAAACAAGTATTTCTCATTTCTATTTTTGCAGCGACTCTACTCTGAACCAATCAACACCTGCAAATCCTGAATCATTTGTTTGCGATTCTGTGGTGCAGGATAATCCTACTTCAGCACCGATCCATCTTCCTTATTGAATTAAAAGCCTGCTGTCCAGATGAAAAATTGTCACTTCCATCCTGTGCCACCACAATAATTCTTTGCTGGCATTTCACATTGGTAAAACTACAAATCAACAATACCTATAAAATGACCTTGCACATCTTTTTATTATTTTTTAAAAGAAATAAACCCCGTTTCCTTTAACCATTCGCTGCATAAGTCTTTCCACAATGCGGTAGAACCCGGAGTATTATTGACATTTATTGCATGGCCGCCTTGTGGAAAAACATGAAAACTGGTAGAGACATTTTTATTAAGAAGCGCCCGGTAAAACAGCAAAGCGTTTTCCGGCGGAACAGTTTTATCGTTAAAAGCATCGGCAATAAAACAAGGTGGTGTTTGTGCTGTCACATTATTTTGGGTAGAGTATTTTTCGATCAAATCTTCAGAAGGATTTTTGCCAGGAAGTCTCTCGCGACTTCCTTTGTGGGCAAATTTTCCCATATTGATTACGGGAGAAACCAAAATCATAAAATCGGGACGATACGAATTGTCCGCAACTTCATCTTTTAATGTTGTTATATTACTCGTTGCAGTACTCCTTCAAAGAAATTACCTCCTTCAAATACAACACCCATTGTAAACCGCAATATTGAAAGAAACACCGGTTCCGCAAGTGATTGTGGGTATGATGATGGAACAAATTCAGCAGACGTTGATTACTCTAATCCGAGCACTGGAAATCCAGGTTCAAGACTGTGAAATAATTGAAATTGATTTTCCAAAAGGCGGCTGGCTCGATGGGACCCATATAAACCCTACTGAAATTAATGAGGATGGTAATGCTTCAGTAGAAGATGATCAAGGAAGAACATTTGACGTACATCTTTCTGAAGGTGATAAAAAAGTTGACGAGGAAGATAAAACTGATGATGATGAAGATAAACCAGATCAAGATGAGTAAATTTTATTTTCCATAGCAAAAATCCTCATCATGATCCTGGTAAGTCATATGCAAATTATAGTGTCGGATATCAAGATTAAGGCAAATATTGAGACCAAACAGAAGCAGATACCACAATACAATCAATAATTATACATTACCGAATTACCGGGATAACAGAGTTTTTTAAGATAATTGATTCGGCACCAAATTCCTGGGTAAAACCTTCTGCTCCCAGTGTCCGTCCGGATAATTATCACTTATAAGTAGGTGGACTGACAACTTATCAGAGGTTCGATATAATTATTTCTGAGATTAGCCAAAGAGTAATCTGAAGACTAGTTTAAAAATCTTAGAGGTAAAAATGATTGGCTTGATGAATTTCCAAACCTATCAAATAATTATCTAACTTTCTGTATCGGATTTGTCTCTATTTATTTGTCACATAGAAAAATTGTCAGGAATGCGGGCGCGGTATTTACCTGGACCGGCATGTGCCCGTTATCCTCTAAAATAATGTAAGGTAAAAGAAAACGGAATTGCGTTTAAGCTATGATATTGTTAAAGCGCAGAATGGTGAAATAAAAGTGGAGACGAAGAAAGGGAAGGAACAACATTTAAAATTTATTTACTTATATAAATGATGGTTGTGACACGTTATAAAATTATAATGGCGCATAGAAAGTAAATAAGAATTGAGATTGAAGAAAAAGTGGGAACAAAATTTATTACCCTTTTTCCCTTATAGTTATTTTGAAAACGTAAACGTAATGTCAACTGCAATTTTAAGAAAAACTGGAATACCCGCAAGGCGATGTTTACTGGTAATAGCCATATGCTCTACGCTGATTTCAAATTCTCAGGCCAGGTACCCGGATAGTATGATGAGAGCACTCACATCAGCAACAGGAATAAAAAGAGCGGATCTTACCAACGCCATAAGTAAATTTTACTGGACACAGAACTACGACTCATCTGTTCT
>JBDTZL010000292.1:0-13661 GCA_040005125.1 Ginsengibacter sp. | reverse complement strand
TTAATCAGCCAGCCCTGAAAGGGCGCAATATGCCAACAATGGGTGAAGCCCATTGCAAAAAGACTCGAAATGAAGACCATAATATGAGCGGATCGACTATAATATTTTACATGCTGGCGGCACTTACCCTGGTGAGCGGCGTGCTTGCTGTAACTACGAGGCAAATATTTCGTGCAGCCATCTTCCTGTTATTTTCATTGATTGGAATTGCGGGATTGTTTTTCTGGATGCAGTATGATTTTATTGCAGCGGTACAAATAGTAGTATATGTAGGCGGCATAACTGTCCTGATCATCTTCTCCATTTTTTTAACACAGCAGGCAGGTGATTTGTTACCCAATCAAAAGATTGGGAGGTCGGTATTTTCAGCATTGGCGGCCTTTTGTGGGTTTGCATTAACCATGTTACAATTGTACCAGCATACCTTCAAAAAAACAGATGTTCAACCCATCATACCCAGTGTGACAAATATTGGTAATCAAATGCTGGGCGTTGACGAAAATGGATTTGCGTTACCCTTTGAAGTAGTAAGTATATTATTGCTCGCTGCAATGATTGGTTGTATTGTAATTGCTTTACGTTCAAAACCTGCGACTGCATGATCGAGCCTGGATTATATCACGTATTAGTTATTAGCGCCGCGCTGTTTTTTATCGGTGTGTACGGTTTCTTTACCAGGAGAAACCTGGTTACTATGCTCATGAGTGTAGAACTGGTATTGAATAGTGTGAACCTGAATTTTATCGCATTCAATAAATATTTATGGCCACACAAACTGGATGGATTATTCTTTTCCATTTTTGTGATTGCAATAGCAGCGGCAGAAGCAGCAGTAGCCATTGCTATCATCATTAATTTATACAGGAGCCATCAATCTATTGATGTAGAGAAAGCTGAAGAGATGAAATTTTAAAGTTATTGCCGGTTCTTTCCGAGAGGAAAAAAAGAAGAGCCACTTATTATATTATGAATGATTTTTTGCAAATTCATATCCTGCAGGTTCTTCCACCAGGGAAAGATATAGGATGGATTTTATTGTTAATTCCTTTGCTGCCACTGGCAGGTTTTTTATTGCTTGGTTTATTCGGCAGGAAACATGTAAAGAATTCATCCGGCATTATTGGAACCATTCTCTTATTGGGGTCAACTGTTTTATCACTTTATACCGCTTACGGTTATTTTTTTGAGTATGGAAAAGTGGAAGGCGTTTATCAAAAATTAATACCGCTACAATATACATGGCTACAATTTTCACCGGGTCTTTCCATCGACATGGGAATCATCCTGGATCCTATTTCCGTGATGATGCTGGTAGTGGTAAGTTTTGTTTCATTAATGGTGCACATCTATAGTTTGACTTATATGAAGGGAGAAGAAAGGTTTCCTACTTACTATGCATTTCTGGGGATCTTTACATTTTCTATGTTGGGATTGGTGATGTCTTCCAATATTTTCCAGATGTATATTTTCTGGGAACTGGTAGGAGTATCTTCATTTTTATTAATTGGTTATTATTATGACCGTCCAGGTGCCGTGGCCGCGTGCAAGAAAGCTTTTATCGTGACAAGGTTTGCCGATCTTGGATTTTTGATTGGTATTTTTGTTCTCTCTTATTACTCAGGCACGCTGGATTTTAATACCCTGATACAAAGGCTGACAACACAGGGATCCGGCGAATTACATGCCGCTGTTGCTTCTTCTTTCCTCGGTGTTTCTGCTTTGACGTGGGGTATCGTATTAATATTTATTGGCGGGGCAGGTAAGAGCGCCATGTTTCCATTGCATATTTGGTTGCCCGATGCAATGGAGGGACCTACGCCGGTATCTGCATTAATACATGCTGCAACAATGGTGGTAGCGGGTGTATTTTTGGTTGCCCGGTTATTTCCTGTATTCAGCATGTCGCCGCCGGCATTGGAACTGGTTTCATACGTAGGTGTTTTCTCTGCTTTATTTGCTGCAGTGATAGCCTGCACTCAAACAGATATTAAAAGAGTATTGGCTTACTCTACTATATCGCAGATAGGTTTTATGATGTTCGCGTTGGGTGTATCCGGTTTGGGTGGGGAAAATGGTTTGGGATTTACCGCTTCCATGTTTCATCTTTTTACACATGCTATGTTTAAAGCCTTGTTGTTCCTGGGGGCCGGTTCGGTAATTCATTTTATTCATAGCAATGAAATGAAAGACATGGGCGGGCTAAGAAAATATTTGCCCATCACCCATGTTACTTTTTTTATTGCCTGCCTGGCAATTTCGGGGATACCGCCCTTTGCAGGGTTCTTTAGCAAAGAAGAAATATTATTAGCGGCATATCAACACAATACGATTGTTTATTGGATCGCATTGATCACGTCAGGGCTAACCGCGTTTTATATGTTCCGTTTATATTTTTGTATTTTTTGGAATAAAGCTCCCTCTCTTTCGGAGAGGGCGGGGGATGAGGTTCATAGCGAAGGAGGCTTTGCCCTGATGCTACCATTAATTTTATTAGCTGTTGGGGCTGCTGCGGCGGGATTTATTCCATTTGGAAATTTTGTAAGTTCAGATGGTAAACCGGTTGAGTCACCATTTCACTTACAATTTTCTATTGTTCCTGTTGTATTGGCATTAACTGGTATATTCACTGCGATGTGGTTGTATAAAAAACAAAATAATAAAGCTGATTCAATTGCTGCTTCATTAAATGGATTTTACAAAGCGGCCTGGAATAAATTTTATATTGACGAATTGTATTTATTTATAACAAAAAAAATCCTGTTCAATTTAATCGGAAGACCTGCTGCATGGTTTGATAAAAATGTAGTGGATGGATTAATGAATGCGACAGGGAATTCCATGATGCGTATTTCAGAAAAAATAAAAGGATTTCAATCAGGCAAAGTACAGCAATATGCCATTTACTTTTTAGCCGGGGTAATCGGGCTGGCAGTGCTGTTTATTTATTTATGGAAATAAAAATTAATAATCTTTACTAACAAAACATGTTTGAAAAAATCAAACTCTTTGACACTAGCCCTCGAAATATGGGAAAAGCAATTTTCACTTGCAGGGTTGCGGCTCCCTCTTCTCCGGAGAGGGCAGGGGTGAGGTAATAACGAATACATGAACCTGACATTACTTATACTGATTCCGTTATTAACTGCAGTTACGATACTGCTGATGCGGAATGCGCGGCAGGTAAAGTTGGTTGCACTCACGGGTTCAATAATACAATTCGTATTGGCATTTGTTTTGCTTTTCGCTTTTCGAAATGAACGGGCAGGAGGCAATGATGCACAAATGTTATTTGAACTGCAATATAACTGGTTCCCTTCCCTTCATATAAGTTTTCATTTAGGGGTCGATGGCATTTCAGTAGCCATGATTTTATTAACTGCGTTCGTGGTAATTGCAGGTGTGCTTGTTTCGTGGAACGTAACAAAGATGACAAAGGAATTTTATTTCTTACTCATCCTGCTTAGCCTTGGCGCTTATGGGTTTTTTATTTCGCTCGACCTTTTCATTCTTTTCTTTTTTCTTGAGATCTCGGTTATACCGAAATATTTGTTGATAGGTATCTGGGGGAGCGGTAAAAAAGAATATGCTGCCAATAAACTGGCACTTATGCTGATGGGGGGCTCTGCATTGGTGCTGGTGGGTTTGTTAGGGGTTTATTTTGGCGGCGCGGAAAGAACATTTGACTTATTAACCTTGTCCCGGGGCCATATTCCTGGTCCCGTTCAAAAAATTTGTTTCCCTCTTTTATTTGTTGGATTTGGAGTGTTTACCGCATTGTTTCCGTTTCATACCTGGGTGCCTGATGGGCATTCTTCTGCGCCTACTGCAGGTTCCATGTTCCTTGCCGGCATTTCAATGAAATTGGGTAGCTATGGTTGTTTGAGAGTAGCAACTTATATTATGCCCGAAGGAGCAACGGAATATGCCAACATCATTATCATTCTATCTGCCATTGCAATTTTATACGGCGCCTTCGCAACGATGATGCAGAAAGATCTGAAATATATCAATGCATATTCGTCAGTTAGTCATTGCGGGTTTATTTTGTTGGGTATCGGTATGTTGACAAAAACAGCCATGACAGGCGCCGTGATGCAAATGGTATCGCATGGTTTAATGACCGCTCTTTTCTTTGCTGTGATCGGTATGATCTACGAACGTACCCACACCAGGCAGGTAAATGAAATGGGCGGACTGATCAAAGTAATGCCCTTTATAAGCACGGTACTATTTATCGTTGGCTTGTGTTCATTAGGGTTACCGGGTTTGAGTGGTTTTGTTGCCGAGATGACCATCCTTATTGGCTCCTGGCAACACCCCGATACGTTTCATCGCATTGCAACTGTTGCTGCGTGTATGTCAATTGTAGTTACTGCGGTGTATATTCTAAGGGCAATTGCTCAAACAGCAATGGGCCCGATAAAAGATGCCTGGAAAAACTTAAGTGATGCACGATGGAATGAAAAATTAGCAGCAGTTATTTTAATAGCAGGAATCATTGCGATTGGTGTAGCTCCGTTCTGGTTGAATGATCTGATCAGTCCGGCTTCGGAATTTATAATGAATAAAGTGGCAGGGAAATAATAACGGGTTCAGGCGAAGAAAGTTACCGGTGATATTGTAGTTTATAATATCCGATAGCAATCGGACCTACATGACAAATTATATGTTGAACGACTTTTTAATATTAATGAAATCTGAACTGGTGGTGACTTTCATCATCTTCCTCCTGTTATTTATAAAGATAGGCAAGGGAATGAAAAATGAGGCACTCTTGTCGCTTGTACAATTTTTATTACTCGCTAATTTTATTGCGGGATTTTTCTTCAATGAGGCAGGTGGTTTATTTGGCGGATTGTTCACCACAAATACACTGATAGCTTTTCAGAAAAGTATTTTAAGCCTCGGCGTCTATCTTATTTCTTTATTATTTGCAGACTGGTTAAAGAAGAGTGATCACATGTCTGAGTTTTTTATACTCATGTTATCTGCCTTACTGGGAATGTTTTTTATGATCTCAAGCGGCAGCCTGCTTATGTTCTTTTTGTCACTGGAGCTTTCTACACTTCCCATTGCGGCGATGGCTAATTTTGACCTGGAGAAAAAAATATCATCGGAAGCTGCCATGAAAATGATTTTGTCATCTGCATTCTCCTCCGGTATCTTATTGTTTGGTATTTCATTGATGTATGGAGCTACCGGTACTATAAGCTTTTCAGAAATGCCCACGATGATGGATGGAAGCCCGTTACAAATACTTGCCTTTGTATTTTTGTTTGCCGCTTTTTCATTTAAGTTGTCGATCGTTCCTTTTCATTTATGGACGGCTGATGTGTATGAAGGAGCGCCCATTGCGGTCAGCTCTTTTTTATCGGTAATTTCAAAGGGTTCCATCGCATTTATATTGCTCACAGTTTTATACAAAGTATTTTCGCCCATGCACGACCTGTGGTACAATATGGTAATGTTGCTATCCATTGCTACTATGGTGATTGGTAATTTGTTTGCTTTGCGACAACAAAACATCAAACGGTTTCTCGCTTATTCATCTATCGCGCAAGTAGGTTTTATATTGGTTGGGCTGAGCGCTGATTCAACAGAGGGGATATCATCAGTGGTATATTTTGTTTTGATCTATACATTCTCCAACCTCGCCGCGTTTGGAGTGGCAGGAGTCATTTCTCAACAAACAGGAAAAGAGCGCATCAATGATTATAAAGGATTGTACCAGACCAATCAATTCATATGCTGGATACTTGCGCTGGCATTGTTTTCATTGGCCGGTATTCCACCAACAGCGGGATTTTTTGGTAAATTATTTTTGATTACTGCCGGTGCATCCAAAGGAAATTATTTCTTTATTACAGTAGCCACATTGAACCTGATTGTTTCTTTGTACTATTATTTAAGAGTGATCAGGTCGATGTTTATGGATAAAAATGATCAGCCCATTGAAAAAATCAACATGCATCCTTCCACCAAATTTGGAATGATCATTTGTGGAACGGGTATCGTGCTGGTGGGTTTGTTGAGCTGGATATACGATTATATTACGCGGCTTACTATGTAATAAGGTACTTATGAACAATGGCTGCTAATAGGTATTTATTCAATGTTTGAAAACAAAGTTATTGATGACCATCAACAAAGTATTGATTCTTTTTTTTTATTATTTTATATAACCGGGTATTATGGCTATCAATAAAAATCATGAATTTGAAGAACTGAATGGCATAAAATGTGGCATCGTGGAAAAAAACGTGAAGCCTGAAAGAGTACAGTTTTTAAAAAAATTACTTGAATATAATAAATACACTGTCATAGCAGTTCCTTCACCAATACCCAAAGGGGTACCTGCGCCTGTTGTGAAAGTTGCAGAGGGAGCTTTACCTGTACCTGTGCCGCCGGCACCACCTCCGCCTCCTGTACCCGAAACATTTACTGTTGGAGTAACAGATTATACTTTTAACCCCATCAATGCAATTTTTGGAAGATTGTTACATACACCCAATGGACATGTTGTTACCCAGGCATTCTGGCAGCAGAAGGAGTCAATAAGCCATGATGAGATTCCGTATTATGAATATAGATAAAACCGGCAACGCCTGAATAAGTGTAATCAGGATTGGGTTTAGAAAATAATTTGTTCCTTTAAGCCTTACATCACCGGATGGGGAGCTATTCCCATACTTCAATTTTCTGCAAACATAACTCTGTAACTGCCTGATGAAAAGAGTAAATTTAATTATAGCCTGCTGCCTTTTTGGAGGCACATTTTCTTTTGCACAGGAATTCCCCGGTTATGGTATTGTAAATAGTGCAGAGATCAACTTAAAACAGTGTGACTTTGATAAAGATGCCAATGCCGTAGTGCTGTTGCACGAAGCTTATTCAGATTATGATGACGAGCATCACCTGGTTACTACTCATCATGTGCGAATTAAGATATTAAAAGAAAAGGGCATCTCTTCAGCCAATATCTCCATTCCTTTTTATAGAAAAGATGATTTCGAACAAATTGACAAGGTGGAAGGAATGACCATTAATATTATCGACGGCAACCAGGTTATAACAAGCCTGGAGAGGAAATCTATATTTACCCAAAAGATGAATGATCGGTTGGGTGAGGTCGTATTTGCATTTCCCGCAATAAAAGTTGGAAGTATAATTGACTATAAATACCGCAGCACTATGAAGCACTACGGTGGATTGGATGATTGGGAATTCCAGGATGAATTACCTGTGGTGATGAGTAAATACACCCTTATTATTTTACCCAATATGGAATTTGCTTACCAGGTAAGTAAATCAGCCGAAATACCGATCACGATCAGGAAGGAAACCTCCAGCGGTGGTGTTTATTTTGAAATGCAGAACATTCCGGGCCTGGGAGACGAGCCTTATATGGATGCCCGCAGAGACTACGTGCAAAAAGTAGTCTTCCAGTTAAGCGGCTACAACAGGGGAGGTGACGACAAAAGAAATTACATGACCTCATGGAATGAAGTGACCAGTGAGTTATTATCAAGCAGTGAATTTGGCGGCCAGCTTAATAAAAATATTGCCGGTACCGATGATTTCATAAAACAAACAAAAACACTGACTTCACCCGAAGAAAAAATGAAAGCTGTTTTTAATTATGTGCGTTATAATATGACCTGGGACCAATTTTACAGTAAGTACAGTAATGACGGTATAAAGAACGCATGGCAAAAGAAAAGCGGCGCCAGTGGTGATATCAACCTGCTATTGATTAATCTTCTAAAAAAAGCCCCGCTTGATGCATATCCTATGCTTGTGAGCGAGCGTTTCCACGGAAAGGTAAACACAGCGTATCCCTTTATTGACCAGTTTAATTCTGTATTCGCCTGTGTCACCATCAATAAGAAAAAATATTACCTCGATGCGACAGACAGGTCTGTTCCTCCGCATTTAACTCCCTTTAATATTCTAAATACAACTGCGTTTGTGGTTAACCGTAAGGAAGGCGGATTGATAGATATTACCAATGATTCAGCTCAATACAAAGAAGATATTGGGGCGGTACTGGAACTGGCGGAAGATGGCACATTATCGGGAAATGTTTCTGTAAAAAGCAGCGATTATGCGAGAATAAAAAAACTCGGTGATTATAAAACCGATAAAAATAATTTCCTCAACAGGTATTTCCGGGTTGACGGCACTTCCATTGCCGGAAAGGAGCTGGAATTGCTCAACATGGAAAATGATTCAATGCCTTTGGTACAACAATGTAAAGTGTCGGGCAAACTTAACACCACCGGTGAGTATTCCTTTTTAACATTAAATCTTTTCACTGGTTTCGATGCCAATCCCTTCGTGAGCGACAACCGCTTTTCAAATATTAATTTCGGTTACAGGCGTACCATTAACCTGAATGTCTCCATACAAATTCCACAGGGCTATGCGATAGATGAATTACCTAAATCTGTAAAACTTACCAACCCTGATAAGGATATTATATTTATAAGACAGGTACAGTATGATAAGCAGGACAATTTTATTTTATGCATGATGAAATTTGAGTTTAAAAAAAGCCTCTACGATAAAGAACAATATCCTATTGTGAAAGAAGTATATAAAGATATATTTGATTACTTAAAAGAACCCGTGATCCTGAAAAGGAAATGATGAATCAGCATATCTTAACCTGCGTCCTAAAGATGTTATGTTCATCTATGGAATAAGACGGATCCGGTTTCACAAAGCCGGAAAGTTTCCCCTATATTTTATTAAAAATCTTATATAAATTTGAAAATCGGTAAGAGAGGATGTCAAATATCCGGATACTTTGTAAATATTGCACCGCGTTTCAAAAATTGGCAGTTGTGGAAGATGACGAATGTCTGTTATGAATAGAAATATACTATAAACAAAAAATAAAACAACAAAAGATGGCACTATCAGCAACCGAAAAAAACAAGCCCTTATTTTCTAACGTTGAAGCCAATTATCCCGGTGAAGGGCATAGCGCCGGAGATGTCTACAATATGATTGGAGGCAGAGTCGCAATGAATTATCAAAAAGACCCTGTGACAGGAGAAGAATCCAACTCATGCACTTTACGTATATGCAGGGCGTTAAATTATGGCGGATCCAAAGTAAAAGTCCTGGATGAAACCATATTATATGGAACAGGAGGAGATGGGCTAAAATATATTTATCGCGTCAACGACATGATAAAACAGTTGAATGAAGCATATGGCCACCCTGATATAGTAAGGAGCCCGGCAGATGAAGGTTATCGGGGTGCATTTGAAGGCAACAAGGGAATTATTGCATTCCAGGTTACCGGGTGGGGTGATGCTACGGGTCACCTTACCACATGGGATGGAGATTCCTGCGGTTACCACTGTTATTTCGATGATGCAGATTATATAGCTGCAGGATCAGGTGTGGCTACTACTGTTAAAGTAATGCTTTGGAAATTAGAATAATAACTATGAAAATTGCTTTGCTGTTACTTATCCCGGTATTTATTTATATTATGTCTTCCTGTGGTGCGACGCATAAATCAAATGACCATCCATTATCAATATCTTCGAATGATTCACTATTGATTAAAGAAAGGCTTAAGCTCAAAAAGTATGCTTTGTGTAAATGTTTATTAGATAAATATCCCCGGGATTCATTTTTATTGAAAGATGGTAGTTTGGAAGGGCTGCTTGAAATTGGCACCTATGGGAATCATGCGTACGAAGCAATTGATAGTTTTATTCAAATAAAGTCATCCGTTAATTATGAAAGTAAGCATAAGAAAAATTTATATCTCATGAGATGCATGGATATTTATGAAGACCCGGAATTAGAACTTTTGATCAGGAAGTTAGACAGCGAAACAAGTGTATTAAAGTGATGAAATTCCGGTGAGGTTAAATTATAGCGCTGCGATTGTTCAGAATACATTTATAAAAATTAAAAAAGGAATTAGAAAACTTGCACGGTTTCTAAACCCTTTTATTTTTAAAAATTACAGATATTATTTCCTCATAAATATTTGCACCTCTGTCTTTTCTTTTTTACGTAAAATCAAATTATAAATACCATCCGGCAAACAGGTTACATCTATAGAAAAAGAAGTCTGACCATTGAGAAAAACTTTCATTTCTTTTAATTTTCTTCCGCCGGCATCTACGATTTGAAGAACCGCATTTTCATTATTGCCATTTGCTTCTACAAACAAAACTTTCGTTGCGGGATTTGGGAAAATGTGCAGGGTAATATCCGAAGTTATTTTTACTGCAACGATATTACTGTAGGTAAATTTACCATCAGCATCAACCATTTTTAACCTGTAAAAATTAATACCCTGCAATGGTTGCGCATCCACGATTGAATAATTTGCGGTTGCTCTGCTTACGCCGGTTACTGTTAGATTGTTTATAGGCAAGAATGTATTCCCATTCCCGCTGCGTTCTATCACAAAACCTGCCAGATCTTTTTCAGTCTCAATTTTCCATTGTAGCAGAACAGATTTATTTTGGAGAATACCGGTAAAATCCAGGAGGCTTACAGGCAATGGCGCTCCTTCTGTAAGTAAATATTTAGCTGTCACTCCAAATGAACCAGGAAACTGGCCATAACCTGTAGCATACAAATTATTATTCACAAAAGCCATGCTTTGGATTGAGCTGCCTCCTATACCTATATCCGTTGTTTGAATTCCATTGTTGCCAAAGGCACTGTCAAGACTTCCATTAACTTTATAAAGTGCCATAGCAAAATTATCGTTAGTGCCTCCCACTGCAATCCTTCCATCATCAGCAACAGCTATAGAAGTTCCGAAATTAAAATGAGGCCCCAGGAATGTATTTTGAAATCCATCATCATTAAAAGTGTTATCAAGCTCTCCATTGGTTTTATAACGGGCTACCGCAAATAATGAACTTTTGCCGGAAGTTGTTTCACTGAAACCAGCCACTACAATTTTTCCATCTTTTTGGATGGCTAAAGACTTTGCAAAATAGCTATCCTGTCCAAAAACATTATTTTGTTTTCCATCGTGTGAAAAGGTAGTGTCAGGGCTTCCGTCAGTATTATACCGGGCTATAGAAAAATTATCCTGGTTATTCAAAAAAGAACGTCCTGCTGCTACAATTTTTCCATCAGTTTGTATGGCTACAGAACTTGCAAAATCATTATAGCCGCCAAAATTTGTTAACTGCTTTCCGTTCCCGTTAAATGTATTATCGGGAGTTCCATTGGAATTCAAACGGGCAATTGCGAATTCACTGGAGTCATAATTATTATCTATAAAAGTGTAACCTGCCATCACTATTTTGCCATCCCTTTGAAGAGCAACAGATTGACATGCGTCGGCAAAACCCATAGAAATAAGAAGTTTGCCATCATCGCTAAAAGTATTGTCAGGGCTGCCGTCTGTATTATACCTGGCTATGGCAAATTGTGCATCGCTATTACCGGCAACAACTATTTTTCCATCGGGTTGTATAACTACTGAAACTGCTTCATCTTTTGCTCCAAAATCGGTAATTTGTTTGCCATCATCACTAAATGTGCTATCAAGCCTTCCGTTAATATTATACCTCGCAATTGCAAAATCATAATCGCTTCCGGTCCAGGTAAGCCCTGCTGTTACAATTTTCCCATCACTTTGAATGGCAGTACTGTTAAACCTGGTATCCCCCTGTTTATAATCTTCAATTAATTTTCCGTTTGAGCCGAAAGAATTGTCAAGGCTCCCATTTACATTATAACGTGAGACAGCCATACGCTGCAAATTAACAGGAGAATAAATATTCGAATAGCCGGCAACCACGATTTTCCCATCACTTTGAATGGCTACAGAACCCGCATAATCATCGGAAGAAGTAAAGTCAGTTATTACTGTACCGTCGTTATCGAATGTTATATCAGGGCCCCCATCACTATTAAAACGGGCGATTGCAAAATCATTATTATCAGGTCCACTTAGTGTATAACCAGCTACTACGATTTTGCCATCACCTTGTATAGCCACCGAATTGCCAATTTGCAGGTCCGATCCAAGATTGGCAGTTTGCTTTCCATTCCCATTAAATGTGCTGTCTGGGCTTCCATTAATATTATAACGCACAATTGCAAAATGATTATTTGTTCCAACAGTTGTATAACCTGCTAGTATAATTTTTCCATCATTTTCTATGACCAAAGAATAACCAAAATCATCAGAAGAACCAATTTTGGTGGTTTGCTTTCCATTGTTACCAAATGTATTATCAAGGTTTCCATTTATATTATAGCGGGCAATCGCAAAGTCAAAATCACTGCCATTGGAGGCATACCCGCCAACCACTATTTTGCCGTTTGCCTGTATGCCTATTGATGTAGCATATTGTTGATGAATTCCAATGGAATCTGTTTCTCCCATTCCAGGAGGTACTTTAAACCCAAAATCTGTTATCACTTGTCCCTTTCCTTTAAACGACATATCAGGACTCCCGTCCGGATTATAGCGGGCCACGGCAAAATAAGTATCTCCATTAGTCTCCTCAGTACCTGCCACTACAATTCTGCCGTCACTCTGTATAGCTACCGAACTGGCTGATGAATTCACATCAAACCCCGTTTGCATTCCGTTATCTCCAAAGGTCGAATCCGGCATTCCGTTTGCGTCGATGCGTGCAACACCAAATCCTGAACCTACAATTACAATTTTACCATCAGGCTGCCGGGCGGCAAAAGCATCATTAAAAGACACTGCCCTTGAATATCCATTCAAACCATAACCCGAATCTATTGAGCCATCCGGAAATCTTTTGGAGATGAAAGTCGGGTTATTGAAAAGAATGTAAATGTTTCCATCAGGCCCTGTTAAAATCTGCCTCCCAATACTATTAATAATAAAAGGTGAACCCATATCTGTTTTAACGATACCCCGATTTCCAAATGAAGGATCAAGGTTTCCGGATTGGGCAACGCAATAGGCAGAGCAGAAGAATAGTAAACTTAATACAATTAATTTTCCCATTTTTTAAATTTTTTGGAGGTCATTAGATAAAGTAATAGAAAACATCTTGCCGTTCAATTTCTAAATAACCAATAGAAATTGAATCCAGGTTGTTCCAATGAGTTTTCTAATGCAGAAAATAAAAAATGCTGCTTTTTTATAATAAGACACCTTTTAATAAGACACCTTTTTGACACTGAGGCCAAAGAACTTTTATTACGCCGGATCCAAAGGGAGGATTTGGTAAACTTCCATAAAAATACAATCTCAGACAAGTGCTATTTACTGAGATTGAAGTGAAAGATTTATTAAAGGCCACTGCCAATAAGGCTTTCCGGATAGATATAATGTAAATTTAACATCTGAAATGAGGGTAATTGTACGTATGTAAAATAGTAAAACTACTATTTAGATTGCGCTTTATACAATCGTAGATATACTAAAGAATGAAAAAAATGTAAATCACTTGTAGTATAATTCCCGTGCGAATAATTAAACATCTTCATATTAAATATGTGTTAGCTAAGAAATACCAATTCGATTTTCGATAATTCTTTCCTGGTATGTCAAAGTTCGTATCAGAATTACATCACGTCAATGATATCCTCAGTAATTTGTTGTAACTAAAATTTTAAAAGAAGTATGGAACTTATCAATCCGGCCTTTTAAAAGTTGAATTTGATTATTAACTTTA
>JBDTZL010000023.1:0-4031 GCA_040005125.1 Ginsengibacter sp. | reverse complement strand
ACCCGTGATTCCTCCGTGAAAGGGAGGCGTCTTAACCCCTTGACCAACGCGGCAGGTTTTATTAAGGGACGGCAAAGATAACCTTAGGCAGTTTTGCTGCCAAATTTTTTCTTCATCGAACAAATTGATTATAAAAGGACAATACTACCCCTGTATTTTAAAACTTGGGACAAGGAATTCCTTTGTATTCAGCAGGACGCTTGATATAGATGACTGAAATTTCCATACCGCCACGGCTCTGCGAACCGGCTTTTAAATCAGATACGTTGATATCATAAGTAGCCCCGATCCTTAACCCGCCGAACTCAAGGCCCAGATAAGGAATAATCGCATCGCCAATGCGATACCACGAACCGATATAAACGTTGGAAGGGCTCACACTTTCGGGATCAATGGAGGCAGCAATGGCTCCGCCTATATTAGTTTCTGACGATTTATTCTGAACCTGGTAAATGCCACTGGTGTGAAGTGTGAGGATATCTGAAACCGGGAAATAACCGCCCGCGCTAATGGTAGTCCTGGTAGCGATGTTCCAGTTCCCCCCTTTAAAACTCTCCTTAGGCCGGTTGATATGATACATGGAGGCGCCGATGTAAAAATTATTATTCGCGTTGGTTGAGCCGGAATACAACAACCCTGCATTCACATCAAAATAATTTATATTGAGATTGGCGCTGCTGAAAATATCCTGTGTAACTCCTGTAAATCCGAATGGGGTGAGCTGGTCTTCAAAAACAAGTTTGGTGGGGTCAAGCCGCTTTTGCCCATAAGTCCCCTGGAAACCGATACCTATCTGCTGGAAACCATCTTCATCCAAAGCTTTATGATAAGATGTTGACAGCCCTATATAATTATTTTTAAGAATGCCGCCGCCTGCCTGGTCGGTCAAAGCTAAAATACCCACACCCCATGTGTCAAAGTCGGGGAGGCGTTTTTTCATAATTGCAAAATCAACGCTTAAAGTAGAGGTAGTGTACACGTTATTGAAAGCGGGCCATTGATTGCGGTAATTGCCTGCTACACGCAATGTTCCATCAAACTTTCCCGTAAGTGCGGGGTTTAAAGTAAGCGGCGAGGAAAAAAATTGTGAGAAGTGTGGATCCTGAGCTTTAACACAGAAACTGATGCACAACATCACACATAAAATGGCTGATTTTTTTTTCATCTATAGCAAGAGTTCTGATGTTTAAAGATAAGAGTAATTTTTTATTTGGCGCTTTTATTTGACCTATGCAGATAGAATAAAGACCTCATTTTTATTAAAAGTGCTGCGCAAAATAAGAGGGTCATTTGTTAAATATACAATGCAGCCCACTTCCGGAAATTACCATACCGGGGAGAGATAAATCCCGGGTCAATATGAACATAATTGGAAATCATCTAATATACCCCGGTCTCCTCATTTAAATAAACCCTTGGCTTTTTTACATCTGTACTTTTACACCATACGCAAGATCGCCTGCATCTCCAAGTCCCGGCACTATATACCCTTTGGCAGTTAATTCATCATCAATATCCCCACACCATATTGTGGCCTTAGGCTCCGCACGCATTATGTATTCAATACCTACTGTACATGCAAGCGCACATACAATATGAATATCTGAAGGATTGCCTTCTCCACGAATAAATTGAATTGTCTTTACAAGTGATGCTCCGGTAGCAAGCATAGGATCAGAAATAATTACCACCCGGTTCTCCATTTCCGGGCAGCTTATATAATCAAGGCTTATTTCATAACTCCCGTCAGGATTGTGTTTCCGGTAGGCGCTTATGAAAGCATTATCGGCTTTATCAAAAAAATTGAGCAATCCATTATGCATGGCAAGCCCCGCGCGCAAAATGGTTGCCAGCACCGGTTGCTTTTCCAATACCTTACACATGGACGTTCCCAGTGGCGTGGTAACTTCTTTTTCAATCCATGATAATTTTTTACTGATCTCATAAGCTGTGACTTCTCCTATCTTTTCCAGGTTCTTTCGAAACCTCATCCTGTCTTCCTGGATCTCAACATCCCTTAACTCGCTTAGCCAGTTACTCACCAGCGAATGATCATCACTAAGGTTAATTACCATTATTTATTTTTTAAATTGATTGTAATATGCGACACCATCCTTAAAGTTCTAAATTTGAGCAAAGCTAAAATCTAAAATTTTAAAAAGACAATTAATTCCCGTTATGATTTATAAAGTGATTGGTGTAATGAGCGGCAGCTCGCTTGATGGCCTGGACATAGTTTTTACAGAACTTCAGGAAACCGGCAGCAAATGGAATTACGAGATCAGGCACGCAGGCTGCCTGGAATATGATGAAGAGTGGAAACAAAAGCTCACAAATGCTACCGGCTTAGCCGCAATTGACTATCAATTGTTACATACAGAATACGGGAGATTTATCGCACAAAAAATCAATGAATTTATCGATGACCATCAACTGCATCACCAGGTGAGCATTATTTCTTCGCATGGCCATACTACTTTTCATTTGCCGGAAAAAAAAATGACCCACCAGCTGGGAGATGGATCTGCAATTGCCGCAGAAACAAAACTTCCCGTAGTAAGCCATCTTCGCTCAATGGATATTGCATTTGGCGGACAAGGCGCTCCCATAGTGCCTTTGGGAGAAAAATTACTTTTTAATGATTATAATTATTTTTTAAACGTTGGTGGCATCGCCAATATTTCTGTCAATAAAGACAATGAAATAATTGCTTACGATGTATGTGCCGCCAACCGCGTTCTAAATATGCTGGCTGGTGAAAAAGGCCTGGCCTATGATGATGAAGGAAAAATTTCTTCACAGGGAACAATACATGAAGACCTGTTGGAAAAATTAAATGCCCTGGAATACTATAAACTGCCTCATCCAAAATCACTGGCCAATAGTTTTGGGACTGATATCGTATATCCACTATTAAAATCTTTCAACATACCTGTTGAGGATTGCCTTCGCACCTACACAGAACATATTTGTATGCAAATAAAAAATTCACTTCAATTATTTAAACAGGATCCTCCCCAAAAATTATTCGTAACCGGCGGCGGGGCCTTCAATATTTTCCTGGCAGAAATGTTACAAAAAAATTTGGAAGATATAAATTTTGAAATTTATATTCCCGGAGATGACGTGGTAAAATACAAAGAAGCGCTGATAATGGCGCTTCTCGGGGCATTAAGATGGCGGGAGCAATATACAGTTCTGTCTTCTGTTACCGGGGCATCACGCAATAGTATTGGGGGTGCCTTATGGCTGGGCACGGAAGCTTAACGTAACGGGTTTATTTTAAATCTTTTTTAAGATCAGGCATCACCCCGGATTTGATAAGCCTTACTGCCTGCTCAGGTTTATAAGTTGAAATATTAACTTGATTTGTCCTGATCTTATTAAGCAGGTTATTTTCAGCGTCAATTATAGCTTTCGCCTTTGATTGTATATCTATAGCACTGTCAATTTTTATCATGTGTGCGGAATCGTCAAAAACAATCCCAAAATTTTTAATGTCATCGGACTTAAAATCCCTGCTAATATTAAGCACTTTATAACCATCATCTTTATTATATATGCAAAGCGCTTTTGGTAATACCGGTTTTCCCTGCTGCAATTCGGCATAAAAGTTCATCGCAAATTCACCGGTTTCGTAAAAGCTGGTACCGCTTTCATCAAAAAAAGCTTTTGTCTGTTTTGGAGAAGTAGATACAATATTTCCTTTCATTATCCATTGCTGGCGGTCGCTTATAGTATTTTCCAATTGCTTTATTTTCGCATCCTGTTGCTCTATTATTTTTGCCTGGTCATTTTTTAGCAATGGGAAAAAAATGCCAACTGCTGTGAGCACCAGCAAAAAATAACCGCCGAATGCCCCGGTAAGCTTAAGATTCAGCCCTTTAAAAGGCCCGCTCACATTGGTTCTTGAAGGAAGAAATTTATAAAGTAAAAATGCAGGGATTAGTGGAAGCAGTAAAACTGCCGTAAGCACATATAAGAATGTATAAGTGGCGCCCATAATAATTGTTTGTATAAATTTACACAGG
>JBDTZL010000143.1:0-4051 GCA_040005125.1 Ginsengibacter sp. | reverse complement strand
AATTCATTTATTTGTCCCGCTAACTTTTCTTTGATATTCGCAAAATATGCATCCCAATCATCACTGCTACTAATGGTTTTAAAATTATCACTTAGCATAAATACAAACAATCACAGCTCAATCGTATTTAAACAACCTGCTTATTCCGGGAACTGCGACTTATCAATATTAGGGATGATGCGAAGCGCGTTTTTATAGTAGACCTTTTTCAGGATATCATCAGGCAGGCCAATACCATACATCCGCCAGAACGCATGATATTTTTTATGATAGGGGAAATATTCATCTTCTGTTTCCAACACCCTGAAATAAGTAGCGTATTCGTCCGGTACCCAACTGTCTTTGCCAAACATAATACGGTCCTGGTATTTTTCGAAAAATTTCCTAGCTGCCCTGGGTTGCCTCCCCAGTTCCGCTATTACGGCACCAAATTCAACTACCACATTGGGCATTTGTGTTAACAGGCTATCCAGTTTGTTTAAATTATTAGCATACCATCCGAAATGCGCTGCAATAAAAGTTGTTTTAGGATGTTTCATAAACATGCGGTGTTGCTCTTCTATAAGTGTTTCCCATGGAGCAGGATCCGTAGCGCTTCGCTTACGCCCGGGATGTGTTTTTATCTCAAGCCACCGTTCATTATGCTCATCTTCCGGATCCCAGAAAGCCTTTGGATCGGCTGTATGAATGATTACCGGTATTTTTAGTTCGCCCGCTTTATCCCATATAGCACCTAGCCGGGGATCGTCAACGGTTACTCTCTTGCCATTTACATCTTTGACATTAAACCCGAGGTCTTTAAATATTTTTAAGCCATTAGCACCATTCTTTACATCTTCTTCCAGTTGCTTCACTGCTTTTTCAGTCCAACCGGTTGACCCAACATTATCGAAATCAATATTGGCGAAAACGATAAATCGGTTGGGATAATTTTCCCTCACATTTTCACACATGGTTTTTAATTCACGGCCATTACCTCCACTCAGGTTTACCATTACTTTCATATTTAGCTTATCCATATCGGCCACGAGTATACGAAGATTGGCGGGCGACATCGCATCACCCCATTGATGATTGTGTACATCAATAAAAGGGAATTTAGCGCTGGTCAATTTATGTTCGGGTACTACCAACGTTGAAACCGGGTCATAAGTTTCAAAATCCATCTTGCCGGGGGATTGTGCGCAGGAATTTATAATTGAAATGAGAGGAAAGAGTGCTAATATAAATTTCATATAAAATCTTTTCATAGTAAAACTATATCCAGGGTGTAACTGAATAAAACTGTTCGACAAATTTAAGTACTCTTTGTTTGTTTATTTTTAAATAATAGCTGTATGACTTAATGGATGCAGGTAAACTAATGAAGGGTGGCCATAACTTTTGGAAAGTTTTAATTAAAACTTTCCAAAAGTTTAGAAGTAAACATCCCATTTTGGTTTAAGCTCAATTGGTTGCCGATGATATTCAAGAAAATATTCTTTACTTCCAAAAATATCCAAAATTACTTTTCTTGAAAGTTTTGTAACCGATGGAGAAAGATAAGCATTATAAGAACTGAATTTCCATTCACCCAGCTCTTTTACAAAACCGTGATGTGCCGGATTTGCATGTATATAATGAACCACTTTACAAATACCCGCTTCATCCTCAATTAAAACTGATTTCATATTCGGCATGAATAAACTACCCTTCCGTTGATAAACTTTATTGAAGACTGGGTGTAACTACTGAATAAGTTTGCAAAAGATTTACTTATTTTTTTCTCAATTAGCGGTTGCAGTTTACCCTCTGGCAACTTTTGGAAAGGTTTAAAACTTTCCAAAAGTTTAACCTCCTCAATTTCTTTTATGCTGATTAATAAATGGAAATGATTAGGAAGCAAACAATAAGCATGTAAATTGACAAAAGGCAAAATGTAAATTGATATTCTTTCAAGAAAAAAGCCATAATTTTTTGCTTCTGTAAAAAGATTTTCCTTGCCATTAGCATGATTATAAACATGATAAAAACTTCCCGGTGTCATCTAAAATATTTTTATTGAACAATAAACTTTTGGAAAGTCCGAAACTTTCCGAAAGTCACAGTCCGAGACTTTCCAAAAGTTACAGTTTCAAACTTCCAAAACTTGAAGTTCCAACTTTTGGAAAGTTAAAAGTTCTCACCCCGCCCATCCTTCCCGATCGAGGCTCCTGTATTGAATTGCTTCCGCCAGGTGCTCAGGTTTAATGTCATCACTACCGGCAAGATCTGCTATAGTTCTGCTCACTTTCAAAATCCTGTCATACGCGCGGGCAGAAAGATTTAATTTTGCCATGGCAACTTTTAAAAGATTGGAGCCTGCCTGTGTTATTACACAAATTTCTTTCAGCATTTTACTGCTCATTTGTGCATTGCAATAAACACCGGGATTATCTTTAAAACGTTCTGCCTGTCTTTCCGTAGCCTTTATAACCCTTGCACGAATGGTTGCACTTTTTTCAAATTCCTGTGTTGATGAGAGCTCACTAAAAGCAACCGGCGTTACTTCTACGTGCAGATCTATCCTGTCCAGGAGCGGACCTGAAATTTTATTCAGGTATTTCTGAACAGCACCGGGCGGGCACGTACATTCTTTTTCGGGATGATTATAATAACCACACGGGCATGGGTTCATAGAAGCTATCAGCATAAAGCTTGATGGGAAATCAAGCGCCACTTTTGCTCTTGAGATGGTAACTCTTCTTTCTTCCATCGGCTGGCGCATCACCTCCAGCACCGTTCTTTTAAATTCCGGTAATTCATCTAAAAATAAAACCCCATTATGCGCCAAAGAAATTTCACCAGGCTGTGGCATTCCACCGCCTCCCACCAATGCAACATCCGAAATAGTATGATGTGGTGACCGGAAAGGCCTTTTTGAAACAAGCGTTGCATTCTCGGGAAGTTTGCCCGCAACACTGTGAATCTTTGTTGTTTCCAATGCTTCCTGTAAAGTAAGTGGTGGAAGAATTGTTGGCAAACGTTTTGCCAGCATGGTTTTACCAGCTCCCGGTGGACCGATTAAAATTGCATTATGCCCTCCTGCTGCAGCAATCTCCAATGCCCTCTTAATATTTTCCTGGCCTTTTACATCGCAAAAGTCAATTTCAAAATCACTTTGTGCATTGGCAAATTCCTCACGGGTGTTTACAATGGTTGGCTTGATAGAATTTTCATCTATAAAAAAATCAATTACTTCATTGATGTGGCCCACTCCATATACTTTGAGCTGGTTGACCATAGCTGCTTCGCGTGCATTTTCTTTTGGAAGAATAAGCCCTTTAAAATTTTCTTTGCGCGCCTGTATGGCAATGGGCAATGCGCCTTTGATGGGCCTCACGGTTCCGTCTAAACTAAGTTCTCCCATGATCACATAGTCGGTCAGCTTTTCGGGATTTTCAAGTTGCTCACTTGCTCCCAATGTTCCCATAGCAATGGGCAGATCGAAAGCAGTCCCGCTTTTTTTAATATCGGCAGGGGCTAAATTTACAACCACCTTCGTCCTTGGAAAATGATAGCCGTTGGCTTTTATTGCGCTCTCCATACGTTCGAGGCTTTCTTTTACTGCATTGTCTGCCAGCCCAACAATAGACGTGAATTTCCCGCTACTAACATTTACCTCAACTGTTATTGAAATAGCCTCAACACCATATACTGCACTCCCGAAGGTCTTAACTAACATTAGCGGAAATTACCTAAAATTATAATATGTTGCTAGTTGATTTTGAGAATTGTTAACAATACCCCGGAATATTATATCATTAGTTTCATAATTTCTCCAACAACTCAATCACTTTTTCCCTTTTTAAAATTAAATATCCAAGCCTGTCATTACTTATTCCGTTCTTAAGATTGTAATTAAATGAAAGCTGTTCCCCTTCAACGCTTGTTTCAAAATATTTGAAATCAATATTGGAATAATTTTTTAAAACCTCGCCTATTTCATATAAATGGGTAGAGAGAATAAATAAGGAGCTTTTTATTTTAATAAGGCCTTCAATTACAACGGTGCTGCATTTCATTGCATCCT
>JBDTZL010000258.1:0-13769 GCA_040005125.1 Ginsengibacter sp. | reverse complement strand
ATAAAAGAAAATGGAAGCAGCATTCAGTTAGGTAAAAACAAAAGCAGTATTCAAGTGATGGTTAAAGCTATCAGTGAAGGGTTTTCAGCCTGCAAAAAACTTGGGTTGCCTATTATGCCAGCCAATCTAAAAATCATTTTTATGAAAATGCCAATATGGTTTTCGGTTTTATACTGGCAACATGCAATGCAAGGGAAAGTGGGTACATTGGGTATGGTTCCTCACGCCAATGCAGCAAAAGATGAAATGCAACTTGTGGCAAAAAAAGTATTAGCTATAGTTCATTCATCTTCTATTGCAACCCCTACTTTAGATAGGCTGCTTTCAACATTCATAAATTCACAATAAAATAAACAAGCAGGAGAATGAACAAGACAATCTGTAAAATTGGGTTTTGGTCAGGGCTTCTTGCATTTACTTCAACCGTTGCATTATCGTTCAGGCATTGCAGATGGCTGGCGTTTTTAGTTATCCACCGGATGAAATTTTAATTTATGGAACTTCGCTTTGCATTGTTATACCTTTTATTATGGAAATTCTTGCGCTTCATTATGTAACACCTGGCGACAAAAAATTCCGGAGCCATGCAGCTCTTATTTTTATTGTGATATATTCTGTATTCGTTACAATGCAATCGCAGAAGGCTTATTAACTAAAAAGCTTTATCCGTTCGGTAAAAAGAAATATGAAATACCAACCGGTACCAATATCAAAAAAGCTCTTACATTATCTGACATATCATTAATATATTATTATAAGCCCTCCCCTGCTTCTTACGCCGAAATGTCAAAGGATTTTTGGATTTTTATGTATTTGTGCAATGGACTTAATGTTAAAGATATGTGCCTGCTGAAATATGTAAATATTCAGGGCGAAGTTTTAGAATTTGAAAGAGCCAAAACCGCAAGAACTGAACGAAAGGTCGAAGCCATAAGAGTTGCACTGGTTCACAATGCCATACAGCGAGATATAATTAGTTTTGAAGAGTAAAGACGAAACGAACAAATAGGGGAAATCCATTAACGATTATCGCATTAAGAAATGAGCATATTAATAAAATTCTTAAAAAATAGAATAGTTTATAGCCACTGGAGCTGCGACTTATGAGACCAGCCTTGTGTTTTATATAGCTGATCACCCTGCAAGTCACATCAATAGGAACAAAAATTGTGTCCTGGCAAACAAGAACAATTGTATTATCGGCTTACTAACGCATTATAATGGCATAATTCATTTTAAAGGCAGGTATCATATTCTTCTTATCCGCTCAGGGAAATGAATTTACTTAAATTTTAAAATGCCTGGCTAAGTTCACAAGCAAGGTATATGCAATACATTTTCGATCCAAAGAGTTGCATTTGTAGGGTAAGTTTATGAATTGTAATTTTAATAGCAGCAAAGAGCCATCACTTTGAACAGCCAATTCTACAAACAAAGACGCTTATACATTGCAAATCTTTTGTGGTATTGCATTATATCTGTATGCTTTTTTCCTTTTATTTCATGCCGCCACCAGGCATCATCACACACCAAAAATGATATTATAAAAAGACCGGCAATCAATAAGTTCGGGGAACAAAGTTTCGCTCTGCCAGAGATAATTCCCATAACTCCCGGCAATCGCCCAAGGGTTGTAAAAGCAGGAAGGCCAGTTATTAACATAGATTCATCGAATGGGGGTATTCCTTTTTTTACCAATTACGGAACAGAACAAGGCCTGGCACTGAGCTCTGTTCTGTGTGGCGCAACCGATAAGGCCGGTAATCTCTGGTTTGGCACAGGGGGTGGCGGAGTAAGTAGATATGATGGAAAAAGTTTTACAAATTATACCGTAGCCCAGGGACTGGCGAGTAACGTTGTGTTCTGCATTATAGAAGATAAAAAAGCCAACCTTTGGTTTGGCACAACAGCGGGGGTAAGCAAATATAATGGAACTAATTTCACAAATTATACTACAGCCCAGGGCCTGGCAGGTAATTTTGTATCCTGCATCATGCAGGATAAAAATGAGAATATCTGGTTCGGTACGCATGATGGAGGCGCAAGTAAATTTGACGGCAAAAGATTTACGGGCTATACAACCACGCAGGGTCTGGCGGATGATTATGTACGCAGTATGATGCTGGATAAAAATGGGAATTTATGGTTGGGTACTGATAAAGGAGGTGTAAGCAAATACGATGGTACCAGTTTCACGAATTATACGACAGCGCTGGGCCTGGTGAATAATTCTGTAAATAGTATCTTGCAGGATAACAACGGTAACTTGTGGTTTGGCACAAGCGCAGGAGTAAGTAAATTCAACGGGAATAGTTTCACGAACTATACAACAGCCCAGGGATTAGCTGAAAATAATGTATCCTCCGTAATGCAGGATAAAGCCGGTAACTTTTGGTTCGGCACACAAGAAAGAGGTGTTTGCAAATATGATGGCACCAGGTTTACAAATTATACGAAGGCACAAGGACTTCCTGACAATACCGTATCAGACATCCTGCAAGATAAAGCGGGCAACCTTTGGTTCACATCAAACGGTGGCGGCGGAGTAACGAGGTACCAGGGCAATAACCTTAGTAGTTATACGGCGGCGCAGGGACTAACGAGCAATTTTTTAACATGTATCATGCAGGATAATGCCGGTAACCTCTGGTTTGGTACGTATAACGGAGGCGTGAGTAAATTTGATGGCAATAACTTTACGAACTATTCGATATCCCAGGGGCTCGCAGATATGATAGTATGGAGCATCATGCAGGATAAAGCCGGAAACATTTGGTTCGGCACGGACAGGGCAGGCGTGAGTAAATTTGATGGCAAAAGCTTTACCAATTATACTGCAGCCCAGGGATTGGCAAATAATACAGTGAATAATATTATCCAGGATAAAAATGGAAACATCTGGTTCGGCACAAATGGAGGCGCAAGCAAATTTGACGGTTATAGTTTTACCAATTATACCACTGCACAGGGGCTTGCTGGTAATAATGTACAAAGTATCATACAGGATAAAACCGGAGACCTCTGGTTTGCAACACATGATGATGGGGTAAGCAAATACAACGGCAATAGCTTTACCCGGTATACTACTGCCAATGGGCTCATAAGCAATACAGTATACTGCATTATGCAGGATAAAAATGAAAACATCTGGTTTGGTACAAATGAAGGCGCGAGCAGATATGATGGAAAAGGTTTTGTGAGTTATACAACAGCCCAGGGATTGTCGGATAATTATATATGGGTAATTGTGGAAGACCAAACAAGGAATATGATGTGGTTTGCAACAAACCAGGGTTTATCAGGGCTTGAACAAAAGTTATCAAGTAATAATAGTAACACGCAAAATAATGAATTTGAAATTTTCAATAAAAATACCGGCTACCTTATCAAAGATGTAAGTATGGGCGCCCTGCTTGTGGATACTAAAGGAATATTGTGGGCCGGGAGCGGGCACAATGAGTTAATACGGTTGGATTATTCACCAGCCAGTAAGAAGAACACAGATGCTTTGATCTTAGAGATACAGGATGTAAAAGTGAATAATGAAACTATTTGCTGGAATAATCTCATTCGCAAACATCGGGGCGCAAAGTCTACGGATAGCCTTACCATGTTGAATGAAATGATGACTTCGTTTGGCAAAACGTTATCACAAGCAGTTTTGGATAGTATGGGCAAAAAATACGGTGATATACAACTGGATGGAGTAAAGAAGTTTTACCCTGTGCCTGTTAACCTGGTGCTGCCTTATAAGGACAATAATGTAAGCTTTGATTTTGTGGCAATAGAACCCGCGCTGCCAAAGCAGGTTAAATATCAATACCAATTGGAGGGTTATAATAATGACTGGAGTCCGTTAAGTAACAATTCTACCGCGGTTTTTGGAAACATCAGTGCGGGCACCTATATCTTTAAGCTGAAAGCGATAAGCCCTTTTGGCGTATGGAGCGAAACGGAATATACCTTTAAGGTGCTGCCTCCATGGTGGTTTACATGGTGGGCTTATACATTATATGGGCTATTGGCAGGAGCATTATTATATGCATTTTACCGAAACCGCATCCGTAATATAGAGCACAAACAGGCAACACAAATTAATATAATGGTGGCTACGCAGGAAGAAGAACGGAAGCGCATTTCAAGAGACCTGCATGATGATATAGGAACCAAACTTTCAGCGTTAAAACTGTTTTTATCTTCTTTACATGAAAAGGCAATATATACAAACAATGAAGAAATAAAATCACTGGCAGAAAGTTCCCGGCAATTTATTACAGAGGCTATGCAGGATATACGCAGGTTGTTATTAAATTTAAGCCCTGCAGTGGTTGAGGAGTTCGGTTATGCCGTTGCTGTGGAGGGACTGATCAACAAAATAAATGAAACAAAGAAAATTCATTTTAACCTTGTAATGTTTGGAATGAAACAACGGTTGGAAAAAAAATATGAGATGGCTTTGTACCGCATTACCCAGGAATTGATCAACAATGTAATTAAACATGCCGACGCAAAGAATGTTACACTGCAGGTGGGTCTGCGTGATGATAAAATAATATTAATGATCGAAGATGACGGAAAAGGCTTTGATGTGAATGCGCATAAAAATGGTTACGGATTGCAGAATTTACATGCACGCACCAACCTGATTCGCGGAATAATGGTTATAGATTCTAAAGCGGGTAAAGGAACGAGTGTTTTGATTGAAATACCTTATAATCTTAATCAGGTATGACCCATTATCAACTACCAATAAATTTGTTAATTGCGGATGACCACCAGTTAATTGCGGATGGCCTTTCACAAATACTGGAAGCTGAAAAAATGGTCGGGAAAATTCATATTGCCAAAAATGGAAAAGAAGCTGTGGAAAAAGCGCTTACAGAGAATATAGATTGTGTGATCATGGATATTAATATGCCTGAATTGAATGGCCTTGAAGCAACAAAAATTATAAAAAAAGAAAAGCCTGCTATAAAAGTTGTTGTAGTAAGCATGCAATGTGATGCGGCTATCGTAAATAAAATGCTGAGGGCTGGTGCAGATGCTTTTATTAATAAGGATACAGGAAAGAGTGAATTACTGGTAGCAATTAAAAAAGTAATGCAACATGAAAAATATATAAGCCCCGAAATATCACTCAACCTGTTCACCCATCTCAATGATCGTAAAGTGCATTACGATGCAGATAACGCAAAACATCTCACGCCGAGAGAAACGGAGATCATACGCTATATTGCAGAAGGCCTCACCAATCATGACATAGCGAACAAACTTTTTCTGAGTACTGTTACAGTTGACACGCATCGCAAAAACATACTCGCCAAATTGGGATTAAAAAATACAGCCTCTCTTGTAAAATACGCGGCGGATAATAAGCTTCTCTAAGGGCATTAAACATTTTCTTTAATACAATTTCCCATCTTCTACACCAAAAGGTGTATAACAAAAATACCGGTAATCGTGTATTGACTGCCCTTTGCATATTCCCAATATTTGCAATGAATTTATTACAAATACTTTCTCTTTTTCAAATACTTAATTATAAAATTATGAAACAATCCTTAACCGGGAGAAGTGACTTTATTACTGGTCTTCCAAATCAATTTATTTGCAAAAAAAATGTATCATCCCAGGTTTACTTTATTTTCTTTTTCGGCGTTATTGCCATGCTTGCAGGATGTAATAAAAAGTTTCCGGTTGATCCTGGCCCCGGGCATAATTTGCCTTTGACAATCGATTTTACTTCACCCAATCTTTTTCCTGAAGGCCTTGCGTATGACCCTATCCGTTATAGGTTCTATGTAAGCTCAACCTCTTTCGGCCAGGTAGGTACTGTATCTCCGGAGGGAAGTTATAGCCCATTTATTACAGACACAATTTTAAAAGGTACCACCGGGTTGAAAGTAGACAACGCACTCCAGCGCTTATGGGTGTGCAATGTAGAAAATGGCATTGGGGTATACAGCCTTGCAAATGGAAAGCGTATCTTTTATACCGACCTTACAAAGGTCCTTCCCAATGCACCGGCCTTTATAAACGATGAAGTTTTAGATCCGGAAGGCAATGCATATATCACCAATAGTTTTTTCCCGGTTATTTACAAAGTAACCCGTGAGGGTAAAGCATCTGTATTTTTCCAGGACAATGCTTTTACAACTGCTCCCGGCGATTTTGGATTTAACGGTATACAGTACGATGCTAAGGGCTTTTTACTAGTTGCCTTTGCTGACCAACTTGTGAAAATACCATTGCACAATCCCGCCAGTTATTCTTTTGTAAAGCTTGATGCGCCAATCATTGCAGATGGGCTGCTGCTGAGCAAAGACGGCAGTCAATTAATTTCAGTGAATGATACGGGTGGCACTCCTGACGATAAAGTAGTTTCATTCATTAGCAACGATGAATGGAAAACAGGGAGCCTGAGTACTTCCTACAGTACAGGTGCTGTATTTCCTACATCCGTAACGAGTGATGGCAAAAGAGTATTTGTTGTATACTCATTTCTTAATAATGGTGATGCCGGGCAGAACACATTTACCATACAGGAAGTGCCATTGCAAAAAGGAAGCTCCTTCTAAAGCTTAATAATGACCAGGACCGTTTGTTATAAAGCAGGCAGTCCCTGATCTTCCGTCCAAAGGACATGTGGAAGAAAACAGGAAATCGTGTATTGTTGAATCTTTCTATATTCTCAATTTTTAGTGAAAATCTTTTTTTAACATTTAATAAATTTTTTATGAAACAAACAGCAAAAACTCAAATTGCATCCTTTTCAAAATTCATATTAATGCTATTGGCGGTAATCATGATGCTGGCCACCAGTTGCCAAAAGCCACATGAGCACATTAAAAAAACAGTTCCTTTAACTGCCGAATTCCAGGACAGCGTTACTGTTATCGTACAAGGTTCTCCGGGCGTACTTGAACAGGTTCGCGTCAATGGATGGGGCTCGGGCACTCCTATCGGGACATCGACTTTTGAAGATGATGTTAAGGTAGACGCCAGCGTTTCACCTGAAATCATCAAAGGAGTGGAAACTATTACTACAGCAAATGGAGATAAAATATTTGCAACTATTAACGGCACTTCACCTGATCCTGATGAGCAGGGTAATTACGAGGTATTTAATAAGAATACTATTACAGGAGGCACAGGAAAGTTTGCAGGCGCCACCGGCAGCTATTCTGTAACTGTAAAAGGAAACTTTAACGTTCTTACTGAGAACGATACGTACGCTGGTACTATCACCTATTAAACTAAATAAAACAGGCCCGGCAATAAAGCAAAACAAAACCGTTAGGGTCGCTTATAAAAAAAGATCTAATGGTCAAAATTAGTTGGAGCGCCTGCTATAATATAAAAGGATTGAGTTTGAAAAGAGCACATTGAAAATATTTTCAATGATCTTCCTGATAATCTTGAAAAGGTTTGTGAAAAATCTTGCAATGAAGAATTATAGAATGGTATTCCTGCACCCGAAACATTAAAAAAGTATCTGGATAAGTTCATACATAAAAATACCGGTAACAATACGAGTGGTGATATTTTTGAATTGATTGATCGCTTTATTAGTGGAGAGATAAAATTCAAGGGCAGGGATAAAAGCAAGGGCACTTTAAAACAATATCGTGAAGCTAAGCATCATTTACAATTAAAATGAAAACCTTTATTGCAAAAATCTCCACTAATCTTTTGATACTCGGCGCGGTATTATCTGCCAATACACAGAGCATGGCTGCTGTATTTGCCGGTACACCTGCCGACTCGACCGCTAGGCAACATTACCCTGAAAAACCAAATGATATCAGTCCGCTATTGATCGGAGAATCTGTGCCTGCGGTAAAGATCCCTGCTGCTGATGGCAAAATGTTTGACCTCAACGCCCGCGTTGCCGAAAAGCCAACCATACTGGTGTTTTATCGCGGCGGCTGGTGACCTTTCTGTAATAAAGAACTTGCAGGTATTCAGGCTATTCAATCGGACTTGGTTAACCTGGGTTACCAAATCATTGCCATCAGTACCGACAGCCATGAAAACCTGAACAAATCCCTTAGTAAACACCAATTAACCTATACACTTCTCTCGGATCCTGATCTCCCTGTTTCCAAACAATTCGGCATCGGTTACAAAGCACCGATGGCTTACGACAAAACAATAACTGAAGGATCGGGCGGGGAAAATGTAGACAAGCTGCTGCCGGTGCCATCGATCTTCATATTAGATAAAACCGGCACCATTCAGTTCGAATATATCAATCGGGATTTCCGCCAACGTATCAGCCCAGGACTTTTGACAGCGGTAGCAGTAGCTATAATGAAAGGAAATAAAATATCTGTGACGGTTAAATGGTGTATGTTGCTGTCATGCTTCATATTATTGGACAACCATGCGGGAGCCCGGTCTAAAGGAAAATTGCAGACAGCGGTTCAGTTTTTAAATAAGGATCTGAATTCTGCCCTGGCACTATCGAAACAGTCGCACAGCCCGTCTTCGTCGACGCCGATACTGCCTGGTCTGCCCCTTGTCAGCTACTAAAACGGCAACCATTTAAAAACAGTAAGATCGCTGCCTACTTCAATTCCCATTATGTAATATTGCCATTCACGTAGAAAAAGGTGAAGGAGTGAAATTTGTTGATCAATACGAGGGAGCGGTTACCCTACACTGCTTTTTATAGATAAGGAAGGTAAGGTGGTCAAAAGAATAGAAGGCTTTGTAGATGCCGAACAACCGGGTATTATAGCTGCAGGTGTTAAATAAACATTTGTTTGTCAATATTTTAGAAAAGCGCTTTCGAAAATATCATTTCTTTTGTAAGAATTTAAGGTATTTTACGACTAAACCGTAATAATAAAAAAATGATAAAGAGTACCTATGCAAAATAGATCTGTTTTTGACACCGCGGCTGAGCGCCCTGTTAAACAAACCCTTCAACCGGAAAAATGGGTGGAGTTGTATGCCGATTACCTGTATACCTACGCCCTTGGGAGATTGAACGACAAAGAGCTAGCGCGTGATCTTGTACAAGATACTTTTTTGTCGGCCCTTGAAAAGACCGACGGATTTAGGGGTGAGAGCACTGAGCGGACCTGGTTAACTGCCATTATAAAATACAAGGTCATCGACATCTATCGTAAGAGATCGGGCAGTTTTGCGACCAGGGACAAGTTTAGTTTGGCAGCGGACGACGAGGAATACTTTGATCCGGACTTAAATAACTGGAAGAAGGAGCATTGGCCGGCCCCTTTTGGCGTGGAAGATAGCGACCCTCTGCATAATAAGGAATTTATGAGCGTACTACAAAAGTGTGTCCAGAAATTACCTCCACTATGGCTGTCGGTTTTTAGGCTGAAACACCTGGAAGACGAAGGAACCGAAGATATCTGCAAAGAGTTGAGGATAACATCGTCAAATTTTTGGGTGATTGTCCACAGGGCCAAAGTGAACCTGCGGTCATGTTTACAAAAAAATTGGATATAACATGAAGAAAGAGTTAAAAACTGAAACAGAGAAAATCGCTTATAACTGCAGGCAGGCCACCTTACTGATTGAAAAAAAACAAGACACCGAACTGGTCGTCAGAGAAAAGCTGGAGTTAAAACTCCACCTGTCCGGTTGCCACATCTGTAGGGTCTATGAGCAACAAAGCATCCTGATCAACAGTATGATAAGCAAACTGCTCAAAGGAACGCGGCAGAATATTAAGCTCGATCCCACTTTTAAGGAAAATCTACAACGACGCATTGACCAAAAGTTGAGGGGTAATCAGTAATCCATCATGGATCAGTAAGCCCCGATAAAAAATTTATTATCATGAAAATTATCACTAACGAAAAGAATTCGCTTCTTGCGACACCTACCTATCACATCGATTTCCCGCAACCGGCAGATTTTTCCAGGCTCTTAACCGTTTGGGAAGCATCCGTTCGCGCAACCCATCACTTTGTTCCTGAAGAGAAAATCAAGCTATTAAAGACACTGATCCAGGAACAGGAGCTTTTTCAAAAGTCGGAGCTATTCTGTGTCCGCGACTTGGTGGGTGAAGTGGCAGGCTTTGCCGGTGTAGCAGGCGATAGTTTGGACATGTTATTTCTTGATCCTTCTATTATAGGTACCGGTGCAGGTAAGACACTTATCCGCTATGCCATCGACGTCAAAGGCATTACCCGCGTAGACGTTAACGAACAGAATGACCAAGCGCGAGGTTTCTATGAGCACTTTGGGTTTAAGGTCATTGGTCGTTCGGAGACGGATGATAACGGACAGCCGTTCCCGCTCCTGCATATGCGGCGAATCATCGATGACCTTCGGCCGATATAATAACTTAATACTTACAATACATCAATTATATTATTATCAGATTCTTTTAATAAATACGATGCGACGTTTGAAAACAGGAGAGCCGATCCCTTATGATCTGTTGCTGCTTGCCGATGAGGAATTGCAGGCCATCGACAGGTATATACACCAATCGGATATCTATGTTGTTGAAATGGGCAACAACATAATAGGTGTCTGTGTCCTTTATCCGATTGATGAGAATACAATTGAGATCAAAGCCATTGCCGTAGATGAGGCGTACCAGAATCAGGGCATCGGCAAGCGTATGCTTAAAGACACAGCGGTCAAAGCGCGAAAAAAAGGTTGTCGTGAGCTTATCATCGGTACACCTACAACTGCCGAAAAGCAGTTAGCCATTTATCAAAAAGCAGGTTTCGAATGGTTTGATGTTAGGAAAGATTTCTTTATAAGCCATTACTCTGCCCCCATATTTGAAAATGGCGTCCAGTTGAAGGATATGGCTATAATGAGAAAACAATTACTTCTATGAGTATTCATACTGATTGATTCGAACTGCACTCCATTTTTTAAAATTTCCATAAACCAGCAGCGGCGGGCTGTTAACACTACAGGCAATACATAAAACGCAGAAAGAAAAACCCAACATGAACAAACAGAACTCATTGTGCTGCTTAATGCAATGCAATTTTTGCTGAGCAATCCATTGATCGAAAACAAGATGAACAAAATCGCAGCTTACAATAGAACTCTTTGCGGTGGATGAAAGATTACGGTTATTGCGCCATTATTCTGATTTCTTGCGTTTTGTAACCAAGGCAGCATCAACCGAAAACCTACCCGCACCTGAGAATATTAAAGCGATCAGTCCCGCAATATACAGTAAATTGATCTCGTATCCAGGCGGCCCGAAAAGTGGTCCTTGAGATGATAATCCTACAGTTTTGATCGAGCTATAGCCATAGTGGATATGAATGGTCACCATAGCTACCAGCATGGTAAAAATTAGTGGAATAGCTGCCAGGCCGACAAATGCGCCTACGAAAAGAGCCAACCCACCGATGATTTCTATTGTTGTTGTAACCCAGGCCATAACATCGGGAAAAGGTACATGCAGTTGGGTCAGCAGTTTTCCCAAGCCTTCAGGGCCTCTGCTAAATTTAGCCCAGCCATGTGCCATAAAGCCGAAGCCGATGGTTAAGCGTAAAAACAAGGGTGGTAATTGCTGGTAATTCTTACCATGTATCGCAAAAATATTCATAAATGTTTTTTCAGCTTGGTCGTAGAACACAAGAAAACCTTACAGTTTTGGCAGATTATAATCGTCAGCACGTGACCGACCGCAAAAAATAAATAAAAAGAAACGGAAAATGGAACAGACCGAACAGCAGCCAGAGTCCAACACCGGCATAGAATGTCGCAAGCAGCGCGCCGAAGGTTGCAAGTAATCATAAAAGAAATATGGGAAAGCATTCCTGATGAACAGGTAGAATTTCATAAAAGCGGATTTATGGAAGTAGATAAAACAGAAAAGGATATAATCCGGGAATTAAGAAGTGGTAAGTATGAAAGTATAAATATTGAGTTTAAGAATAGAAAACCCGGGCGAATAGTAGGCCTTAAAAGGAAAGAAATAAAGCGGATTGAAAATGTATTGAGAGAAAATAAATTTCAAAAAATAGAACTGATACTGAAAGATGGAAAGATTGTTTCCATTGTTACTGAAGTATCGAAAAAATTAAAATAATGCAAAACGGGAAAAGACCCCGACAGCGATTACAACGCTTCACAAAGCCATCGGATGCCCCGAAGCTGAGTGCATACTTTAAACAATGCTTTCACTTGAAGCATGTAAAAAAAATTTAGAGAACGATGGTGTAAAGTATACAGATGAAGAGATAAAAAAAATCCGTCACCTACTTTATAAGTTGGGTGAGCTGGATTATCGGCTTTATAAAACAGCAAAAAATAAAGAAAATGGCGAAGGTAATTCTCTAGTTTGCCTATAACCGAATGAAAGAGAACAAAGCAAAGACCTGCGCCAATTTTAGAACCCGGATTGCGGAGTTAAAAAGTACTGACAGTGGATTCAAAGAATACACAAAGTACAACGTATCACTTATGAGCAATTTAAAGCAGTATTATTCTACTGCAACGTTGGACAATAAGCAGAAAATGCTTGGTTTGATGTTCCCTGAAAAATTGGTATTTGCTAATAATGAGTTTCAAACCACAAAAGAGAATGAACTGCTTACCTTATTATGCGATGCTGGGAAGGGTTTCAGCGGTTCCAAAAAAGAAAAGAGCAGCGGTAATGCTGCTCCTTCCTATGTGGTGACCTCGATAGGATTCAAACCTGTAACCTTCTGATCCGTAGCCCCATAAACATCCTTTTTGTTACTTTTAGTTACTTTCAGTTATCGGCTGAAATGCTTGCTGCTATTGGTTTGTATCGAATTAATCGTTTTCTTTGTTTTTCAATATAAATGATCGTTTTTCAAAAACATGTATCAAATCATGTATCAAATCATGTATCAAATTCAAAATCTTTTTTTATCATGAAACAAAGCAATATAACGGTAACTATCGTACCGGATAAACGCAGAATCAAAGATGATGTTACCTACCCTTTAAAATTACGCATAACCTATAGAGGCAGTAGAAAATATTATGCAACAGGTTACAATGCAACTTTAGAAGATTTCAAACTTATGAAGGAAAATAATGTACGGGGTAAACTAAAGAAAACAAACCTGGCTATAACTGAGATTCAAATTAATGCCCAAAAATGTTGTGATAGTTTAGAAAGCTTTTCCTTTATAAAATTTGAGGAATTATTTTTTCCAAAAAAAGTATCAATCATAAATTTACAATCTGCCTTTGATTCTTATATCAATGAATTAAAAGAAAATGGACAAATAGGCACCGCTATATCTTACTCCTGTGCCTGCGTTTCTTTACATAAATTCAAAGCGGGATTAAAATTTGAACATCTTACCCTTGAATTTCTCAGAAGCTATGAACGTTGGTTTCTATCCCATGGAAATTCCATAACCACAGTTGGTATATACATGAGGTCTCTCCGGGCAGTCGTGAATGTTGCAATCGGGCAGGAAATGATGAGTCTTAAAGATTACCCTTTTGGTAAGCGTAAATATATAATCCCTAGAGGCCGAAATATAAAAAAGGCCCTTACCCTTGAAGAAATTGCCAAAATATATAATTATATAACGGAAACCAACAGCATCAAAGATATGTGCCGTGATTATTGGATATTCATTTACTTGTGCAATGGCTTAAATGTTAAGGATCTTTGTTTACTAACATATAAGAATATTGTGGGCGATTTTATTTTATTCATTCGCGCTAAAACTAATAAGTCAAGACGTACCAGTCCCGAGCCCATACGTATTTCTCTCAAGGAAGATTCAAAACGTATAATCGCGAAATGGGGACAGCATAAAATATCA
>JBDTZL010000366.1:0-13805 GCA_040005125.1 Ginsengibacter sp. | reverse complement strand
ATTTTGAAATTAAGTAATTTAAAATGTCACTAATTTATCCCTTGTGAAGTATAGTAAGAAACGATTCCTTTTCAGTAATGATAGCTATTTCTTTCACTTTACTAAAACTTAGCGGGTTGAAAATAGTGAAACACTAAATTACCTAAAAAAAATAACCCCGCACAAGCAAAAATAATGGCCCATATTTTCATCTCAATGAAAATAAATGAATTGATTGTGTCCATTTTTTTCTTGTTTCCCTCCCTGTCTTTATAAAAATCGTTTTTGGTAAGGTGGGTCCAGGTTGCAGCAACCAAAAACGAGACTCCCACTGTCGTATAAAAGTCTATTTTCGAAAAAATTCCGGTTACGTTCCTGTGAAGGATACCGACAAGCATAGCTATTGCAAATGAGCTAACTATAAAATAAAGAATAACAAGAATTCCTTTGCCTTTGTTTAAACGAAATAGGAGATGCATAGGCCGGCAGAATTGATTTTATTACCACCAAATCAAATATAAATAATAATTGGCTTCCCGTCAATCTCTCTTAAAATCCTTTTAAAATACCATTATTATTGCTTATATATATCTGTCCTTGATAGAACCAATATCATTCATCGCTCTCCGGGTATTTGTTCCGGGTTGTAAAAACGCTTTGTGAATATCGATTCGAAAAGAGATTAATTAAAATCAATTAGTTGTCTGCCATCCCTGTAGTTTTGTGTGTTTTCCCCGGTATAAATAAATGTTTATTAAACAAATCCAAAGCAGGAAAAACAGGAAGGTAATTTTTTGAAGTACCGGCAAATATAATATCAACCCCCTGCCGTAATACAAAATGTTATTACCTGCAACAAGCAGCAAACTAAAAATACCTAACCAAAAAAGCCGGGGCCATCTTAGTTTACGCAGCCCGGCGAATGTCCCAACAATTGCAACGACTGCACAAAGTCCTGTAATATTTATAATCGTGTCATGAAGGTTAGTAAAAAGAAACATTCCTATTGCCATAGAAACAATTCCTGATATCTGAATTGCCAACCGGTTGCTTTTTCTAAACCCAATTTGTCGCGGAAAGATGTACCAAAAGGCTGCCAGTGTGAAACAGAGAATGAACATCGATGTTAATGCAATTGGCCTTGCTAAATTGTGTTCTCCGTTCATGGCATTTTCGTTCAGCAAATTGCACCAGTAATTATCTGTCCAGCCAAAGCCTCTTGAATTTTTATCGACCTGCGAACCGCCGGGATAAAGAAGTGTCGCGACAACATACAGGCACACAAAAAGAATCGCCCCGAATAAAGGTGTCAGCACCCAAAAACTTTGTGTTTTATTGGTCGTTTTTGTCAAGCTATGTTTGCTTATTTATATTTATAATGTCGTGCTTTAAGATTGGCGCCAATACTGTAATTTGCTTACCTTATGAAGATTATTTAAATAAATATAAAGAATGCTCCCATTGTAATAGTGCCCGGCTGAGTGAAATCCAACAAGTATTTTTTGCTTTACTCCATAATAAATTTTACATTTAACAAAATCCCAGTCCTTCGGTGCCCTTCCTCTGTTCCATTAAAATCTTTATTCCTAATCTTTAAACTTTAAACAAATGAAGCAATTCAAATTTTTGACAACTATCACTATTGCTGTATGCATGGTACTCTTTCTTGCCTCCTGCGGTTCGGGGGGAGATAAAAAAACAGATGAATCGGCTACGGATACCAGTGCTAAAACCTCTACTGATACAGCAGCAGTAACGCCTCCGGAACCGGCTCCTGCCGCCAAGCCCTCTAATGTATTGGTGATCATGCATAAGGTGGCCAATTTTGCCAAATGGAAAGTAGGGTATGAATCACATGATTCCGTGCGCCGTGCTTATGGTTTAACCAACTACGTGCTGGGCAGGGGGTTGAATGATTCCAATATGGTATTAGTTGCTTTAAAGATGGCTGATGTAAATAAAGCAAAAGAACTAACCAGTTCACCGGGTATGAAAGACAAGATGAAAGAAGCCGGGGTAATCGGAAAGCCCTCGTTTGAATATATAGATGTAGTAATGAGCGACACAACAGTTCAACAATCTGCCCGTGTAAGGGTAACGCATAAAGTAAAAGACTGGGACGCCTGGAAAAAAGGATTTGATGATCACAAGCAAGCGAGGGTGGATGCCGGTCTCATAGACAGGTCGGTTGGATATAGTGATGGTGATAATCATATGGTATCACTTGTCTTTGCTATTACCGACATGCAAAAAGCGAATGCATTTATGAAATCAAAGGATTTAAAAGACAAGATGGAAAAAGCAGGAGTAGTAGGTGCACCAACTATCTTTTTTTATAATGTAGTACAAAAATATTAGTAGGGACAGGTCGCGGCCCGTCTACTTAGCAGGGACAGGTCGCGACCTGTCAACTTAGCAGGGACAGGTCGCGACCTGTCCCTGCTTTTTTATAAAGCATATTCCATAAAAACCGGGTGATCGTTTTCGTTGATGCAATAGGGCGCTATTTCAATAAATCCGCATTTATGATAAAGGGAAACAGCATCCTTCATTTCGGTGTTGGTATCGGGCAAAATGCGGCTGTACATCGATTTGCGGTACCAATCTATAACATAATTACAAAGAAGCCGCCCATTCCTTTTCCTCTATGGGGCAGCCCCGTGTACATCCGTTTCATTTCACAACTCTCTTCATCAAATCTTTTAATTCCGACACAGCCCGCTGCCACATCACCCACCCTTGCTACAATAAATGTCCCTGATGGCTTACAGTAGTTCGGGTCTGGAAAATTTTCCAACTCCTTAAAAAAACTTTCTTTACCTGCAATCATCCCGGTTCCTCATACATATAGTTGCCGTATTCGTTTAGCAATGCTCTTGCTTCCTGAACAAGAGCAAGAGCAGTATCAGTACCATTGATCAGCTCAATTAGTTGCGCCCCGCGGGAAACCGGCTCTTCATGTAAGCTTTCATTATTGCAATTATTCATTCAAATACTTTTTACAATATTAGCCACATTAAGACATTTTTTGTGATGTATACATCTATTTGGTTTTCCCGCTTATAAAAAACATATTCATTCGAAACAATGCACTTATCCCGTTAGGAATAGACGCTAACTGCTGGTCACTAAAATCTCCAAATGGCTGGCCTGCTGTGCGCGGTGTCCACCGCCCAGCCCGTCTGCACGACAATATAAAATATGTCCTTTTCATTACATATTGCCGCAGGCATTGTAATTTACATCACCGTCGGTTAATTTATAGTTACAAAACTCTGTTTAAATTTGTGGTGCATATTCATTTGTTAAAAGAACAATACAATATTGACGTCTTTCCCGAAAGATTTTCCGCTTTCTATTGTATAAAAATTAATGTTATCCCGGAATAGTATTTTTATGTTTTAAAAAATAGCAGGCAAAAATATCAGCCGGATTGCAGTATTGTTATTTAAGTTATGGTATTATCAAAGCATGGGCAGTGAGTTAAAAACGAAAACAAAGAAAGGTGGGGCGTTGTGGTCATCATCCAGTTTACTAAAATAAAAAAAAGTAAGTATACACTTTATTGTAAATGGCTATTTTAAAGGATAATTTCTTAATATGAAACGATGCGTACTAATCTTATTTCTTTTTCATTTCATAACTCATTCAAATGCCCAAAATGCAGCAATAGACAGTCTCAACCGGCTAATCAGCAAAGCCCAAACCGATACCGAAAGGATTAACCTTGCCAATAAAAAAATCCATATCCTTAGTGAGATCAATATTGACTCTGCAATAACTTTGGGCAAAGCAATTATTGAAGAGGCAAAGAAGATCAAATATAAAAAAGGAGAAGCCGATGCATTGATACACCTGGCAGCAAATTTTTCCGTAAAAGGAGACTATGTCTCAACACAACAAAGTCTTAAAGATGCTGAAACTATTTGCATCTCATTAAAAGATTCGTCCCTTTTTGCCAGGCTATATGGAGGATATGGTATGATGTATGGCATACAAAGTAAGTATGATACCTCAATCATGTATTATGAAAAATCTATAGGCATTGATGAACGCTTTGGGAATAAAAGAGTATTGGGTTCATCTTATGGAAACCTGGCTATTGGCTACCAGATGCAATCCAATTTTCCACAGGCCCTTATTTACCAGCAAAAATCTCTTAGGCTGGCTGAAGAGTTACATGATATTTCCGGACAGGCATACACTTTAATGAATATGGGCAACACTTACCAAAATATTGGTGATACCCTAAGTGCTGAGAAAGCCATCCTCAAAGGGATAGATTTGGCAAAAAGTATCGGGATCAAAAATGTTGTGCTATATGGTTATTCCAATTTAGCCAGTTTATATGACCTTTTAGATAAATTTGATAAATCTTACACATATGCTATGCAGGCTGCAACGCTTGCAAAAACTATGGGAGATGCGGGGATACAAGCCGCAAGCATTGCAAAAGCAGCTTTGGCACTTGCGAAAAATAAAAAATATGCAGAAGCGGAAAATTTAAATACAAATGCTATTTCTATTGCAGACTCATCGGGACAGCTCTTCAATATTTTCCAGGTATATTCCATAATGGGTGCAATATTGAAGCTTGAAGGAAAATATAAAAAGGCCATCCCATTTCTTGAAAAAAGCATTCATCTGCTGAAAGATGCAGACAGGTATGATGCACCTATTGCCGTGGCTTATGCTGACCTGTCAATATGCTATGAAAAAACAGGCAACTACAGTAAGGCATTGACAAACTATAAAACTTCTGCAGAAATTGAAGATTCCGTAAGAAGTAAAGAAAACATCCGCAAGGCAACCGAGCTCAGCATGAATTATGACTTTGAAAAAAGACAAACAATGGCGGATGCGATACAGGGGAAAAAAAATGCAGAGGCAAGATTACAACAGATATTATTACTGGCCGGACTAGGATTAACACTCATTATTGCCGCAGGAGCATGGATAGCTTTTCACAATAAACAAAAAGCCAACCGGCTCCTTCAACAACAAAAGTCAGCAATTCAAAGTACCTTAACCCAACTTAAAGCTACCCAGACGCAACTCATTCAATCAGAAAAAATGGCTTCACTTGGAGAGTTAACAGCAGGCATTGCACATGAAATTCAAAACCCGTTGAATTTTGTAAATAATTTTTCTGAAATAAGTACAGAGTTAATTGATGAAATGGAGGAAGAGATGAACAAAGGCAATACAGGTGAAGTAAAAATAATTGCTGAAAATATCAAAAAAAACCTGGAAAAAATAAATCACCACGGCAGACGTGCAGGTGCCATTGTAAAAGGCATGCTTCTGCATTCACGCGATAGTATTGGTGAAAAAGTACCCATAAACATTAATGCTTTAACTGAAGAATATTTGCGCCTGAGTTATCATGGCCTCCGTGCCAGGGATAATACATTTAATGTTGCCATGAAAAAAGAATTTGATGAAAGTATCGGAAAAATAAATATTATCCAACAAGATATTGGACGGGTGCTCCTGAATTTATTTACCAACGCGTTTTACGCCGTAAATGAAAAAAAGAACCCTACTCAACACCGCCAGCTGGCGGGGAATGAAGACCTGCATGCCGCACACCGGGGATATGAACCAACCGTAACTGTTACAACAAGGAAACTAAGCCCCGCGCCAGCTGGCGGCGTTGAGAATGTAGAAATACGGGTAAGAGACAATGGGATGGGCATCCCACGAAAAGTCCTGGATAAAATTTACCAGCCATTCTTTACAACAAAGCCAACAGGTCAGGGAACAGGACTTGGTTTGTCAATTAGTTATGATATTATTAAAGCACACGGAGGCGAGTTGAATGTGGAAACGGAAGAAGGTGAGTTTACAGAGTTTACAATTTTGCTTCCTTGTGTATAATTTAGTAAATTTTTATTAACAGGATTTAACAATCAAAAGCCGAATAGTTAAACTCTTCAGTATCATGTTACGCATCGTTTTAGTTTCATGTGTATTATTTATTGAGTTAGCATATAGTTGCTTTGCGCAACCGGTTATTTTTATAAAAAAAGAAAAAGAAAGTATCAATATCATTCAACAGGTTGCTATGATGCAGGATTCATCAGGAACACTTTCTTTTAAAGAAGTATCAACTCAACCGTTTGCAGACAAATTTATTCTGAACAGTGAGAAAATCTCCAACCTTGGCTCGACCCTTTTTCCTCTGTGGTGCCGGTTTAAAATAAAAAATTATACAGATCAAAAATTAGCACTGGTTATTGATAATTCCCAGCTGGAATGGCTTGACCTTTTTATCGCAAATAATAATAATTATGCCCACAAATCAATATCAGCATATAAACCCTTTAATCGCAGGGAAGTCCTGTTAAACAAATGTTTTTTTCTGCTTGATATCCCTAAAGACAGCACAGAGGTTTATTACCTGAGGCTGCAAACTCATACCGGCATGCAATTTCCGCTATCGTTGTCAACACTGGCATCACTGGTTGAAAGCGAACAACCTAAATCGATTCTTTACGGCATTTACATCGGCATCATGATTATTATGATACTTTATAATCTCTTTATTTATATCGCGATAAGGGATAATTCTTATTTATTTTATATTTTATACGTCTCTTTTATGGCGTTAACAAATGTAACGGACAAGGGTATCGGGTTCGAATTTTTGTGGCCCTCTCATCCTTTACTTAATCATTATATAACTATCATAGGCTGCTTAACGGGCATTTTTGCCATTCTATTTGCTATGTCTTTTTTGCACATTTCCAGGTACTCTAAAACCCTGAAGTATATATTCTATGGAATTATTTTTAGTTATTTTATTTCAATGGCTGTTATTTTAGCACAGGAACGATTTATAGGTTTGCTGGTGAGTGAGCTTTTAACAATTATAGCTACTCTCATGCTTTTCTCGGCTGGAATTATAGTTTATAGGAAAGGTTATAAACCCGCCTTGTTTTATTTAGTCGCATGGACTTTCCTGCTGATTTGTGTAATTATTTTCTTACTTGCAGATTTAAATATCCTGCCGTATAACAGCTTTACTGCAAACGGACTGACCATTGGATCGGCCATAGAGACCCTCTTGCTTTCACTGGCACTGGCAAACCGGATAAATGTATATAAAAAAGAAAAGCAAGAAGCACAATCAGAAGTGTTGCTTTCGATGGAAGATAACCGAAAGTTAATTATGGAGCAGAATGTACTACTTGAAAAAAAGGTGGAGGACCGCACATTGGAACTAAAGCAAACCAACAAAGAACTAACCGTAACGCTTCAAAATTTGAAATCCACCCAAACTCAATTAATTCAATCAGAAAAAATGGCTTCGCTTGGCGAACTCACCGCAGGTATTGCACATGAGATACAAAACCCTTTAAACTTCGTCAATAATTTTTCTGAAGTGAGTGCAGAATTAATTGATGAATTGGAAGAAGAAATAGATAAAGGAAATAATAAAGAAGTGAAAAATATTGCAGCAGATTTAAAACAGAACCTGGAAAAGATCAAACACCATGGCCAGCGCGCGGACGCGATTGTAAAAGGCATGCTGCAACATTCCCACGGCAGTGCAGGGGAAAAACAGCCAACAAATATTAACACACTGGCCGATGAATATTTGCGCCTGAGTTATCATGGCCTCCGTTCAAAAATTAATTCTTTCAATGTTGACCTGCAAACTGACTTTGATATGAGCATCAAAAAAATAAATATCATACCACAAAATGTTGGAAGAGTATTCCTGAATTTATTCACCAACGCATTTTACTCAATAACAGAAAAGAAGAAACTGCAACCGGAAAGCCCCGCCGGCAAACAGGCAAGTTATGAACCAATGGTTTCCGTAACCACAAAAAAATTACCTGGTACAATTGAAATTCGTGTAAGAGATAATGGCAATGGTATTCCGCAAAAAATTATGGATAAAATATTCCAGCCATTTTTCACTACCAAACCAACGGGAGAAGGAACAGGCTTAGGGCTATCATTGAGTTATGATATTATCACCAAAGAGCACGGAGGTACAATAAAAGCAGAAACAAAAGAAGGTGAGTTTACAGAGTTTATTATACAATTGCCGGGCTGATTCCTGTATATATTTGTTTATATTGAATATTAAATTATAAAAAAATTATTACTGTTAAGAAAAAACAGGTGACTTCTGACCATTTAATTTAGATTTTAATACAAAAAAGATATATGTTTTTAGAACCGGTTGTTGTTTTCATTCTTATCATACATCTGCGGAAAGTGCTTCGGCCTTTCTCTCCTGTCGGCGAATGGAACAAGCTGCTTACAATTTCACTATTTGCTGTAGTCGTACTATTCATAATACAGTCAGGCTTGTCTGCCACGCCGGTAACTAAGTGGATTTGGCATTTACTTCTTCTCATCATTGTTGCAGCAACTTTTAAGCTGCCCGAATTTACAGGTGCAAGGCCCGTTATGGTAGCGGTATTACCGTTTATCGCATTAACAATAATCAGTGATGTAGTTAAAGCGCTTTCCAATACCCTGTACCAGAAAATTGACAGCTATATCAGCATTGCATTTCCTATTGCAATAACCTGGATGATTGCTATGTTAATCAGGTCCAATAAACAGCGAAAGGCATTAGAAAGGGAACGCAACAAAACCCATGAAGAAGAAGAGCGCGGTAAATTTATGGCAGCCCAAAAAGCTGAGTTAGAGGTGCTGGTTGCAGAAAGAACCGCTGAGATCACGAATCAAAAAAATGAATTACAACAGGCACTTACAGAACTGAAAACTACTCAAACCCAACTTATACAATCCGAAAAGATGGCTTCGTTGGGAGAACTTACCGCAGGCATTGCCCATGAAATACAAAACCCATTAAATTTTGTAAATAATTTTTCGGAAGTGAATTCTGAATTAATTGAAGAAATGAAAAATGAATTGAATGCCGGCCATCACGAAGAAGCTGTTTCTATTGCCGAAAACATCAAAGAAAATCAGCAAAAAATAACCCATCACGGCAAGCGCGCCGATTCTATCGTTAAAGGCATGCTGCAACATTCCAGGAAAAGCTCCGCGAATAAAGAACTGACAGATATCAATGCATTAGCGGATGAATATTTAAGATTGAGTTATCATGGCCTTCGTGCAAAAGACAAAACATTCAATACAACAATGCAAACTGATTTTGACAACACTCTCGAAAAAATAAATGTCGTGCCACAGGATATTGGAAGAGTGCTGCTCAATTTATTCAACAATGCATTTTATGCAGTAAATGAAAAAAAAATCTCTGCCACCGGGCACATGACGGGGAAGCAAGGCTATGAGCCAATAGTTTCTGTGAGTACAAAAAAGGGAAATAATACAATCCTCATCAAAGTTAAAGACAATGGTAATGGCATCCCTCAGGAAGCATCGGATAAAATATTTCAGCCATTCTTTACAACGAAACCGACGGGACAGGGAACCGGACTGGGGTTGAGTTTAAGTTATGATATTATTAAGACGCATGGCGGCGAAATAAAAATGGAAACGAAGGAAGGTGAAGGATCTGAGTTTATAATTGAATTGCCGGTTGTCTGAACTAAGATTTGTAGGATTAAAGGATTGTCTGAACTAAGATTTATAAGATTAAAAGATTATAGGATTTAGGAAATTATTTTCAGATCGTATAGATCATAGGGCATATAAAAGAACATGCTGGAGAAATAAAAGCAAAAATGAAAGAAGGTGAGGGGTCAGAATTTATTGTTCACTTGCCGGCAATCCAATATTTCTGGCATTGAATCCTATAAATCTTAAAATCCTATGAATCTTAGTTCAGACAACAAAAGAACATGGAGGAGAAATAAGAGTAGGAACGAAAGAAGGTGAAGTATCAGAATTTAATGTTCAATTGCCGGCAATCTACTATTTCTGAAATTTTAAAATCCAATAGATCTCAGTTCAGAATATTCCAGAGGATCAGTTGCTCAACCTGGTAAGTTTAATAATAACAGTGTGTATGATAAAGTACTTCACGACATTCGTTTTCATATCTGCCATCGGCATCCAGGTTTTTGCTCAACAACCGGTGTTACTTACGGACACTACTTCACTTGTAAGTATCGGGAAACAGATTGATGTGTTTAAAGACCCGGGCGAAAAGCTTTCACTGCAACATATTCTGACCCCCCGCTTTCAATCGCAATTCAAAAAAAGTACCCAGGAGGTTCCGAATTTTGGAACAAAACAAATTGCTGTTTGGTGCAGAATACACATAAAAAATGCGTCACATAAAGATTGGGTGCTCGATGTAGATTTTCCTAACCTGCATAGTGTGACATTATTCCAGCCATCAGGCAATGGTTATGCAAAGGAAGAAACAGGCAGAAGCTTTCCGTTCAGCAGGCGCAATATTAAAAACAGGTCATTTCTATTTGCACTTCAGCTTAAACAAGGGGAAGAAAAGGAAATTTATCTTAGGGTAGAAAATCACATTTGCATATTTCCTGTTTACATCGGCGATATGACCGCTATTTCAGAAAGGCAACATCCTGAAGATACCTTTTACGGGATCTTTTATGGTATTTCTCTTATAATTGCTTTTTATGCTATGGCGCAATTTGTAACCACCCGGGAAGTTTATTACTTCTATTTTTTCGTCCAGGTAATTTTCTTCGTTTTATACGGAATGATTTATTGTGGTGATGCGTCTCAATGGTTCCCGGCTTTTGCATTACCTCTTACAGATTTTGGAACAGTAATTATTAGTATAGGCATCATTTTCGTTTATTTATTTTTTAACTCAATTTTAAAAACAAAAAAGAAAATCCCGGCAGCATCCCGCACATTCCTCATTTCAGCATCGATTAATGTATTTGCGATACTGCTCTATATTGCCGGCTTCAGGTCGCTTACAACCATCATAAATATGATAGTGTCTTTATCAGTGTTCGTGGTTGCTGTTATTCTTTGTTTTCACCTCAGGCGCGAAAAAATCATTCGCCTGATATTTATCGGGTTTGTTATCGGTTTCATGGTTCTCATATTCTGGATACTGATGCTTCAGAATCTCTTTCCATATTCCAGGCTTGTAAATAACCTCTTCACGGTTCAGTACATGTGGTGGATGATTATTTTCTCTCTGGCACTTGAATTAAACATCAATAATTATATTAAAGAAAAGTACCAGGCTCAAAAAGAATCATTGAAAAATCTCCGGGAAAGAGATAAACTTATTCTGCAACAGAACGAAATGCTGGAACAAAAAGTTGAAGAGCGCACCAGGGAATTAAAGGAAACACAATCGCAATTGGTACAACGTGAGAAGATGGCCTCCCTTGGTGAACTTACTGCCGGTATTGCACATGAAATTCAAAACCCTTTAAATTTTATAAATAACTTTTCTGACATCAACTCGGAACTTATCGATGAAATGAAAAATGAATTGATAGCAGATAATAGCCAGGAAGCTATTTCAATTGCCAATGATATTAAAGTAAATGAGCAAAAGATAAATCATCACGGCAAAAGGGCAGACGCAATTTTAAAAGGAATGCTGTACCATTCCCGCGATAGCACAGAACAAAAAGAATTAGCCGATATCAATGCCTTAGCTGATGAATACTTAAGGTTAAGCTATCATGGTTTAAGAGCCAAAGACATAACCTTCAATGCAACCATGCATACCGATTTTGACCACAACATTGAAAAAATAAATATTGTACCCCAGGATATAGGAAGAGTGCTGCTCAACCTGTTCAACAATGCCTTTTATGCAGTAAATGAAAAAAAGAAAAAGCTACAACTCCTAAAGGGAAGTGAGGACCCGCCTGCGGAACATCCGGAATATCACCCGCTTGTTTCGGTGAGCACAAAAAAGACTGGGGATGCAGTTGAAATAAAAGTAAAAGATAATGGCGACGGAATTCCCCAAAAAGTTTTAGACAAGATTTTCCAGCCTTTCTTTACAACCAAGCCCACAGGGCAGGGAACGGGCCTGGGGTTATCTTTAAGCTATGATATTATAAAAGCGCATGGAGGAGAAATAAAAGTGGGAACTGATGACGGCGAGGGAGCAGAGTTTATAATTCAATTACCAATTGTGTGAGCCTGGATTTATAGAGTTACAGGATTTATAGGAAATGATTTTAATTTTATGATGCGAACTTTTGTTTTCAATTATAAAATTTATGGCAGATTATGGAAACCAACGTGCAGTTTACTAAAGATAAAATAGATCAAATCAATAGCCAGGCGTGGGAAGCAAGGGTAAGCGATTCTAACAAAGCGCTTTTGTTAAGCCAGGAGGCAATTGACCTTGCCAAAACCATAAATTATACTAAAGGAAAAGCTGAAGGGCTTCGCAACATAGAACTGGCTTCCCTTTATGAAGAAAGCAAAAAACAGAAGGAAGAAATAGAAAAGCAGAAGATAAGCCTGGAACAAACGCTTGAAGAACTTAAGTCCATACAAACTCAGCTTATCCAGTCAGAAAAAATGGCTTTACTCGGTGAGCTTACCGCTGGTATTGCCCATGAAATACAAAACCCTTTAAACTTCGTAAATAACTTTTCGGAAGTAAATACAGAATTGATTGATGAATTAAAGAATGAATTAAATGCCGGCAATAAAGAAGGGTGTATTTCTATTGCTAATGATATAAAAGGAAATGAACAAAAAATAAATCATCACGGCAAGCGGGCCGATGCTATTGTGAGAAGCATGCTGCAACATTCCAGAAGAAGCACATCAGAAAAGGAAGCAACGGATATCAATGCCCTTGCTGATGAATATCTCAGGTTAACCTATCATGGCCTTCGTGCAAAGGATAAAACCTTTAATTCAACAATGCAAACTGATTTTGATATGAACCTTGAAAAAATAAATATCGTACCACAGGATGTAGGGAGAGTACTGTTGAATTTATTTACCAATGCATTTTATGCAGTAACTGAAAAAAAGAAGCTTCAACCCGGGTACCTGCCCGCAGGACAGCCAGGTTATGAGCCAACAGTTACAGTAAGTATAAAAAAAATAGCTGACAAAATGGAAATCAGGGTAAAGGATAATGGGACTGGCATTCCACAGGAAATGTTAGATAAAATTTTTCAACCTTTTTTTACTACCAAGCCAACCGGGCAGGGAACGGGATTGGGTTTATCGTTAAGTTATGACATCATTACATCGCATGAGGGAGAAATGAAAGTGGAAACACAAGAAGGTGAAGGAGCAGAATTTATCATTCAATTACCAATTGCCTGACCTGCGATGACGGGATGAATAGAAAAGTGCGGGCTGATTCTTAATCATATCCATCCTATAGATCCTATAAATCTTAGTTCAGACAATAGTAGATAATTTTATACATATCAAGATCAATTTCTTATGATGCACGTGGCGGGGTGCTGCTTTTCAATATTCATTGGCTTTTCACCGGGTCTTATCGGTGGAGGCGGATCTATTCTTACCATTCCCGTATTGGTATTTTTTTTTAAAATTGATCCGGCGCTTGCCACTACTTATGCACTTTTTATCGTAGGTCTTACAGCAATATCAGGCAGTATTCCTCATTACCGAACTCACAATATTGATTATAAAATGGTTTTCTATTTGGCATTCCTTCGGTAATAGTACTTTTTATTATGCGCAGGTGGCTGCTTGCAATGATCCCCTCAACAATATTTCGATCCGGTTCACTTCTTCTGTCGAAATCCCTTTTCCTTATGATCGTATTTTCAGTTCTTATGTTATACTTCACAAGGGATAAATTAGTGACATTTTAAATTACCTAATTTCAAAATGTCCATGTGCTGACTTTTAAAGCGAAAGTGGATAAACTCATTGGATTTTAAACCTTAGTAGAAAGTGACTTATTGAAT
>JBDTZL010000035.1:0-13810 GCA_040005125.1 Ginsengibacter sp. | reverse complement strand
CCGCATCATCGATTGTGCAGGCAACATCGCCTATTTTTAGCGTGTCATTTTCTTTAGCAACCGTGTGCAAAATGCCTGCTTTTTCGGCATTGATTTCAAAGGTTGCCTTCTCACTTTCCAGCTCGGCAATCACTTCATCCCTGTCAACCCAATCACCATCTTTTTTTATCCATTTGATAAGTGTTACTTCATTAATGCTTTCACCAACTGAAGGCACTTTAATTTCTATCGACATGTATTAATTTTAAGAAGTACAAACCTAAGCTAAATTGAGAAATGCACAAAGGCTGGATCGCCCGAAGGGGTGATTGTTTCAAAAGAAAAAGCGTTCTATTTCCATTCACTTGTCATTTATCAGGAATTGCACCATTTGCTCAATAAAGAATTCAAATGATAAATAGAATTAGTATTCTCTTCAATTCATGTTATTTTTATTATCAGGATATTAATATAATTTAGCATACTCAAAATCTTTTTTATGAAAAGAAGACTACAACTCTTCGCAACATTGGTTTTTTTTTCAGCAGCAGCCAAATCCCAGCTTTATAATAATGGAGCAACTTTTACTGTTCAAAGTGGTGCATATGTTATGGTAGCCGGTGATGTTAGAAATGTAAGCGGCACCATCACCAATGATGGTAAAATCGAAGTGCAGGGTAATTTTATAAATACGGGAACTTATACCTCTACTCTTAATGAAGATTCTCTGATCATGTCAGGCTCGGGCCCCGATACACTAACCGGCGGCGGCGCAACCATACACTACCTTACCATTAATAAAGCAGCCAGCACAGATATTGTAAGATTGGGCGGCACAACTACGGTGAGTACCAGGCTGGATGATCTTGTAGGGGTATTATCTACCGATCCGGTTTTACATCCTTTATTTACACTGAGTTCTCCGGTATCTGCCGTCTACAATTTTGGCGCGGGTAGTGAAATTATTGGCAGTGTTACGAGAACAGGCTGGACAAATGGTACCGCACGTACTTTTAATCAGCCTAATATGCAGGTTACCACTAATGGCGGTACTGCTCCTACAAGTTTCACAGTCACTATGATCCCGCAAAGCGGAGGTGGAGATCCTACACAAAGCGAAAGGGAAGTAAAAAGAAAATTTTTATTTGGTCCAACAGGTGGATCAGGATTTACTGCTGATATACGCTATCCATATGCAACCGGTGAATTAAATACAAACGTTGAGGCCAATTTAGTTCCGTGGGAATTGGTCACATCTGTGTGGAACGCCAGGTTAACACCAATAACCCGTGATGTAGTGAGTCATTATGTAGCGACAACAGGGGTTACCGCAGCGGATCTTGCTTTGGAGTGGAAGCTGGCAGATCCAAAATATACTTTTAATGTAACGGCATATTTACGCGGGCCATGGAACGGTACAACTATGAATACCAGTCTTAACTCGGGTGGTATTATCCCACTATCGCAACCATATAACACTACTCCATTTAGTTATGCGGGAACAGAATCTGTCGGCAGTATTCCCAATGCAAACATAGTTGACTGGGTGCTTGTTGAACACCGCAAACCTGCAACCGGTTTACCTGCAGATGCTTCATCAGCAACTATTACCGGCCGTAAGGCAGGATTCCTTTTAAATAATGGAACGGTGGTTGATCTCGATGGAGTAACCCCAATATCCTTTAATATAACCAAACAGGGGCCGTCGTTTGTAGTAATCAGGCATCGTAACCATCTTGGAGTATTGAGTAATTCCATTGCATCCAATGCAACAGGAACTTTTGCTAATGATTATTCTGCATTGACAAATAGTTATAAAGTCCCTGGGGCACCGTCCAACCCGGTTGTATTATTGTCCGGTGGCGTTAAATATGGACTTTGGTCTGGTGATGCAAATAAAAACGGGGTAGTAAATGTAACGGATATCAATGCAATCAAGATAGCAATTGGGGGCTCGGCAACAGGCTATTTATTTACAGATACTAATTTAAGCAATAGTATTAACGTTACAGATGTAAACTTAGCAAAAGTAACCATCTCATCTTCTGGTTCAGGAGGTGTACCGGCAAGAGCGGGACTGACTTCAAAAGGTAGGATCCAAACAAATATTCCCGATCCTATCGCCGAATAATTTGAACAAAAAAGTTATAAAAAAAATATTATGAAAAAATGCTTACATAAAATTATATTGATAACCGGTGTAATAATTTTATCTGCATCTCTTACAACAAATGCGCAAACATGTGAATGGCGCCTTGCAAATTCAACATATAGCAGTGTAGATCCCGATGGTGCAGGGCCTGCGACCGGATCAGTAACATTTACACTGCAGATCCGTGCTGTGGGCGCATCTATTCCAAACATTACGGGAATCTCTACAGGCTGGAGCTGGCAATCTGCCAACGCCATGTTGCCTACGGGTTCTCCCTGCGGTACCAACTCAGTTACTCAGCCTGCAAATATCACGATGTCAGCTGCTTTTGCCGGCTTCACCTATAATAATGTGGACGAATGTAGCGGATCTGTAAATTTCTCTAACGGTACTCAAACTTTTGACAGAAGATCTTCCGGAACTATTGATGGAGGCACTATTACATTGACCACCACATTTACAGATATTTTCACCGTTACTTTATGGACCCTCGGCACAGCACCTCCTGAAGGCGGATACGTAGTAATAAATTCGGGGGATATGGGATCTCCGGGCGTCTTTTCAACTTATGCGGTTTCGGATGCTGCAGCTAATGAATTCGCGGTAAATTCATTAACGTTTACAAATGCACTTCCACTAGGTTCTTCAATACTTCCTGTTCTCTTTACAAAATTTGATGCAGGTTGCACTAACAACGGAGCTATGGTTAGCTGGTCGACGGGGTCAGAATTTAATTCGAATTATTTTGAGCTGCAACGCAGTACCAATGGAAATAGCTGGACTTCAGTGGCTACCGTTAAAGCAGCAGGCAACAGTTCAACAACCCGCACATACCAACAGCTTGATCCTTCCGGCGGAACGGCCTATTACAGAATTAAGCAGGTTGATCTTGACGGGCATTCTGTTTATACAAGTATCATCAGGACAAATTGTGCACGCAAAGCGGTCGACATGGTGATCTACCCGGTACCTGCAAGGGATATATTGAATGTAGTAATACAATCCGACAAAGCTTTAAAAACACAATTGTTACTGGTAGATGGTGTGGGTAAAATAGTACGAAGAATGGAAGTTGCCTTATCCAACGGTAGCAATACCTACCTGTTTAATCTGAAAGGATTGGCCAGCGGGGAATACCTGATACGCGGCAATGCTCCTGGTGTTGAATTAAGCAAAACATTCAATATTGTCAGGTAAAAATTGGGGAAGTTTCCCAACAAAAAGAACTACAATTAATTATGAAGCCGGTGTAAAATATGCACCGGCTTTTTTATTTGTTTTAACCTCTAAACTCCTAAACCTCCTAAACCCTAAACTTCTAAACCCTAAACCTCTAAGCCTTCTCCTAAACCCATTAACCTCTCTTACAAAGAAAACGCCGTCTCAATAATCTCCGCCTGTTCCCTGGCATGCACTTTTGCAAAGCCTGTGGCGGTTGCGGCGCTGGGAGGCCTGCTTACCACACCATAATTTATAGAAGTAAGGTTCATTCGTAAAAATGAGGCTGCGCCCATGTTTAAAGGTTCTTCCTGTGTCCAGTACCAGATTGCTTTACTGTATTTTTTATATAACTTCTCCAATTGTTTTACAGGCAAAGGGTATATTTGTTCCAGCCGTATGAGAGCTACGTCTTCTCTTTTATCTGCTTCTTTTTTTTCTAAAAGATCAAAATAAATCTTACCACTGCAAAACAATACTTTTGTAATAACCCCCGGATCTTTTATAGATAAATCATCTATAGTTTCTTTGAAACCCCCTGAAGTAAATTCGTCAATCGCGCTATAGCTTTTAGGATGCCTAAGATTTGCCTTCGGCGAAAAATTAACCAATGGTTTCCTGAATGGCCATGCCAGGTGCCTTCTGAAACAATGAAATAAATTAGCCGCTGTTGTAATATTAGTAATAACCATATTTAGCTCGGCGCACATTTGCAGAAATCTTTCCATCCTGCCACTGCTATGTTCAGGCCCCTGGCCTTCGTAACCATGCGGTAATAAAAGTACCACCCCATTCATCCTCCTCCATTTCTGCTCTGAGCATGAAATAAATTGGTCTGTTATCGTTTGCGCGCCGTTTACAAAATCTCCAAATTGAGCTTCCCAGATTACCAATGCATCCGGGTTTGCCATCGAATATCCATATTCAAACCCCAATACAGCATATTCACTTAAAAGGGAATCAAAAATCCTGAAATGTCCTTGTTTCTCTGCAACATTGCTGAGCCTGTTATAATATTCATCAGTATTTTCATCCCGTAAAGTAGCATGCCTGTGGCTAAAGGTCCCCCTGCGCACATCCTGTCCGCTCATACGTACATCCTTTCCATCCTGCAATATGCTCGCGTATGAAAGTAATTCACCGGTGGCCCAGTCAAGTTTATTTTCTTCTTCATACAATTTAACCTTGTCGTTGAGTATCTTTTCAACTTTTTTTAACGGCTTAAAGTTCTCCGGCAATTTCATAATCGCCCTGAAAAGTTTTTCAACTTCCCCTTTCGATATTGCTGTTACCGGGGAAGCATCAAAATCTTCTGCGGTGGCTTTACGTAAGCGCTGCCATTTTAATTCCGGCAATTGATAATTGTAGGGCAACGGATTTTGCTTTATTTCATCCAGGCGTTCCTGTAAATCGCTCCAGTATTTTTTTTCCATCTCATTGGCGAGCTCTGTGGTTCCCTTTTCACCATGCATCATCAGCCATTTTACAAATACCTCCCTGGGATTTGGCTGCTTGTCAATTAAAGCATATAAACCCGGTTGTGTAAACTTTGGATCATCCCCTTCATTATGGCCATGGCGGCGATAACAAACCATATCAACAAAGATGTCGCTGTTAAATTCCTGCCTGTATAGTACTGCAATTTGCGAAGCTTTTACTACTGCCTCGGCGTCATCACCATTTACATGAAATACAGGTGCCTGTATCATTGCTGCGCCCGAGGTACAGTAATCAGATGTGCGGGCATCAGCAAAGTCAGTCGTAAAGCCTATTTGATTATTGATAACAAAATGTAAGGTACCACCTGCATAATATCCATTTAATCCGCTCATTTGAAGAACCTCATAAATAATACCCTGGCCTGCCAGTGAAGAATCGCCATGTATTAGTATGGGTAATATTTTATCATAGTCACTTTCATAAATAACATCTGCTTTGCTCCTGGCAAATCCGATAACCACAGGATCTACGGCCTCAAGGTGAGACGGGTTGGGCGCAAGTTTGAGATGAATTTTTTTGCCATCGGAAGTATCAATTTCGCTGCTATAGCCCATGTGATATTTTACATCTCCACTACCCATGGTGGTGTCGGGTATTGATGATTTTTCAAATTCGGTAAATATCTGTTCATAGGTTTTGCCCATAATATTTGCCAGTACATTTAACCTTCCGCGATGAGCCATACCTATCACCACTTCCTGCACATTATTCTCAGATGCTGTGTTAATGATCGCGTCCAGCGCGGCGATGGTGCTCTCACCCCCCTCCAGTGAAAATCTTTTTTGTCCTATATATTTTGTGTGAAGAAATTTTTCAAACATGACGCCCTCATTCAATTTCTGAAGGATCCTCCTCTTTTGTTCAAGAGGTACGGGCTGGAGCATCCTGTTTTCCACTGCGTCAATTATCCAATCAATTTTTTTACTATCATTGAGAGAGCCGAACTCCGTACCCACAGATCCGGTATAGCATTTCTTCAAATGATCGATTATAGCCTGCAGGGTTACTTTGCCAAGCCCCGCAAATTTTCCTGAGTAGAACTCTGTTCCAAGGTCCTTTTCATTAAGGTCAAAATAGTGTAAGTCAAGGTCCGCCTTCCTGTCTTTCCGCTCTCTTATCGGGTTGGTCTTGGCTATTAAATGCCCTTTATTTCTGTAGGCAAGAATGAGTTGATAAACAGCCAATTCCTTTTGAAGTTGTTCGGTTGGTATGGGACTGGCAGTCACGTCTGCATTTTTAAGTTTGCCATTGCCATTTCCGTTTGAAAGAGCAAAATCAAAACCCTCAAAAAATTTTCTCATATCAACATCCACACTTTCGGGATCTTTTAAAAAGTCCTTGTATAGATTTTCAATATAAGCAGGGTGGGAACTGGTGATGTATGATAAATCGTTCATAATAAATGGAAAAATTTATAAATTCAAAGAAATCATTAAATAATTTTACTATTATTTTTTATAGAGTTGCGTCTGCAAATATCGTGAGTTTTAGCAAGATATTTTAATCAGACAGCTTATAAACGGCACAATTCTGTTATAATTTTTTTGAATTTTCATTTCTGATGAAACGACAGAATGTTCCTGGATTGCTTCGTATTCTAATGTTTAAGCAATTACTCTAGATTTCATTAGTTTTCCAATAAAAGCTGTGTAATCTTTTCCAAAAAATAAAGTTTACAAGGTTTAATATTCCAAAACTGGCATCGTAATCAAAAAAAATATCAAAATAATTGATCTGGTATACTTTTTTTCATCAGAAAGGCTATCTTTGCAGCCCAAAAAATTATTTAATGGCAAACCATTCAGCAACAAAGAAAGATGTGCGTCAGAGTCGTAAACGTAATGAGCGTAATCGTTATCATGGTAAAACTACCCGTAACGCCATCCGCGATTTGAAGGCGCTTGATACGAAAGCTGCTGCTTCAGAAAAATTACCATTAATAGCTTCTATGCTTGACAAGCTTGCAAAACGGGGAATTATCCATAAAAATAAAGCGGCAAACCTGAAAAGCAAGATTACAAGAGGTGTGCAGGCGATGGGAAAATAATATTTATGTGATGCAACAAATAATACGTGACCTGTTACTTTTCGTAACAGGTTTTTTAATTATTTAAATTCACTTTGCTGCGAAGGAAAAGACAACTCACAATTCACAATTCACAATTGCATGAAAAGCTTTTTCTGTTTCCTGTTAAGCTTCATTTCAATCCTTGCTTATTCACAGCAAACTCCATTTGAAAAAAGTAATGAAAAAGAAACCGCTACTTATTTCCAGGCCATCGACTTTTATAAAAATCTGGATAAGCGATCTTCCGGAATATTTATGAAAGAAATGGGAATTACAGATGCCGGTTATCCTTTGCACCTGGTTTTGATTAGCAATGATGAAAAGTTTGATCCTGCATTGTGGCATAAACAGAACAAAGTTGTTATTCTTATCAATAATGGGATTCACCCAGGAGAACCGGACGGTATTGATGCAAGCATGATGCTGGCAAGAGATATTATTCATAAAAAAATTATTCTGCCTGGCAATGTAGTCCTGGCAATTATTCCCGTGTATAATATCGGGGGCGCTCTGAACCGAAACAGCTTTTCGAGGGTAAATCAAAATGGCCCTGTATCTTATGGATTTCGCGGAAGTGCTCAAAACCTGGATCTTAACCGTGATTTTATTAAATGTGATAGCAAGGATGCCAGGTCATTTGCAGAAATTTTTCATTACATCAATCCTGATATTTTAATTGATAATCATGTAAGCGACGGGGCAGATTACCAGCATGTGATGACTTTAATAACCACTCAATACGATAAGCTGGGCGCAGGGTTGGGCGAGTGGGTGAAGAAAATATTTGAACCAATGTTATTTACCGGTATGCATGATAAAGGCTGGGATATGGTTCCTTATGTAAATGTGGAAAATGAGGATCCGGCCAAAGGCTTTACCCAGTTTTATGACAGCCCAAGATATTCATCGGGCTATGCTGCCCTTTTCAATACGATTGGCTTTATGCCGGAAACCCATATGCTAAAACCATATGCAGAAAGAGTACGATCAACTTATGATCTCATGGTTACTATCATACAACGGTCGGGGGTAAACGCTAAAGAATTGATACAAAAAAGAAAAACAGCTATTGAAAATACTATTCATCAAAAGCAATTTGCATTAAGCTGGCAGCCGGATTCTTCAAAATTTTCAACCATTACTTTTAAAGGCTATGAAGCAGGCTATAAAAAAAGCGAAGCTACAGGCCTGCCCGTAATGTTTTATGATCATAGTAAGCCTTTTGCGGGCCCGGTAAAATTTTATGATGCTTATACTCCCGGAAATTTCATTACAGCACCTGCCAGCTATATAATACCACAAGGCTGGTGGTCAATAACCGATTTGCTAAAATTGAATAATGTGCAGACAGAAAGGTTGGCCCGGGACACTATTATGGAAGTATCTGCATACCACATTGATAATTACCAGTCATTCCTCAAACCATATGAGAAGCATCATAAAAATTATAACGTTATCGTTTCAAAAAATAAAGAAAAAATAAAATTTTTAAAAGGGGATTATATAGTGAATTTGAAGCAACCTTCTAACCGGTATTTAATTGAAACCCTTGAACCGGGCGGGGATGACAGCTTTTTTGCATGGAATTTTTTTGACGCGGTATTACAACAAAAAGAAGGTTACAGCGATTACCGGTGGGACGGGATCGCCGCACAATTATTACAAAAAGATACCGCATTACAAAAAAAACTACTGCAAAAAAAAGCATCAGACACCTTATTTGCAAAAGATGCAGGTGCCCAGCTCAATTTTATTTATAAAAATTCCCTCTATTACGAGCCCTCTTACTCCCGATACCCTGTATATCGTATAGAACAAGGATTATAATAATATCCCTTTTTCGCATATTGCGGCCAGGATAATTTGAAATTGAGTGCTGCACATTAATTATTGAGTATTTCCTGCTCATCATTTAAAAAGATTCAACACTTAATATTCAATAACCAGGTAAGAAAAAGTTGCTTAACTTAATGCATCGCCCGCAAACATGTTGCTCCATCACTGCCTGCCGAAGAATATAGATTTTAAAGGCGTTTTTTCTTTTTTTTTCCAAAGAAAAAAACCTTAGTTTTGCAGCCCAAATTAAAATTTTATTCACCTGCTATAGCTATAGCAAAAAACAAGGTAAATGCAGAATTATGAATTGATGGTGATTTTTACCCCGGTACTTTCTGAAGAAGAATATAAAGCTGCTCAGAAAAAGTACGCCACATTCCTTACAGACCATGAAGGGAAAATAGTGCAGGAAAATGCGTGGGGATTAAAATCACTGGCGTATCCCATCCAGAAGAAAACTACAGGTTTATACTGGGTATTGGAATATGAAGCGCCATCCGACTTCAATGAGAAGCTGAAGATCCAGCTTCTTCGTGACGAATCAGTACTACGTCACATGTATACTGCACTCGACAAATACGCCGTCGTGTACAATGCAAGAAAGAGAGGTGGCGTAACATCTGGAACTCAAAAAGTGGAGGTATAACATGGCTAAAGCAAATGAAATAAAATATCTCACTGCTATAAAAGCAGAAAAGCGGCCAAAAAAATACTGCCGTTTCAAAAAACTTGGCATCAGGTATATTGATTATAAGGATGCTGACTTTTTGAAAAAATTCCTTAATGAACAAGGCAAATTACTGCCACGCCGTATTACCGGCAACTCGCTTAAATACCAGCGTAAAGTAAGCGATGCAGTAAAAAAAGCACGCCAGATGGCAATATTGCCGTATGTAACTGATCTTTTAAAATAACCTAATCCGGCCCGGTCAGGCGCCTTTTCGAAGAAAAGAAGAATAAAAATTTAATGACATGCAGGTAATATTAATACAGGATGTAAATAATTTAGGGGGTGCCCACGAGCTCGTGAATGTAAAAAGCGGTTACGGGCGCAACTTTTTGATACCTTCCAAACTCGCAGTGGAAGCAAATTCTTCGAATTTGAAGCAACTGGAAGAACGCAAAAAACAGCTCGCAAAAAAAGAAGAAAAATTACTTGCCGAATTTAAGAGCGTAGTGGCTGTTCTACAGGAATCGCCGCTTAAAATCGGGGCTAAAACCGGAACCAGTGGTAAAATTTTCGGTAGCGTAACTTCAGTACAAATTGTAAGGGCAATACGGGAACAAAAGGGATATGAAATTGATCGCCGTCGTATCCAGATAATTGATGATGTAAAAGAATTGGGAAATTATAAGGCCAAAATTGATTTTGGAAAAGGCCAGGAAGTTGAAGTTGATTTTGAGGTAGTTGCCGAATAATTTTTTCTAAAAATAGTGTACAACCCTGCTTTTAATTAGGCGGGGTTTTTATTTTATCGTTAGTGCTGATTTGAAGAAATCAACAATTGAATATGCAGATAGTGGTTAAGAATGCAGATATTATTTAAAATCCTCATTTTCACGGGGCTATAAAAAATATTAAAACAATTTTTTTTGTTTAATATAATATTTCAAAGAAATGATTATCTTTATAATCGTTAATGGGTTTAGTTTGTTTTTCTTTTTGGCTGATGTTTCTCTCTTTCCAGGTTTCTTCAGTTCATTGTAGTAGCTGCTAATTCATTAATTGAATTTTCCAATTATTTAAAAAAAAGTTTTTACAATGAACATCTATGTAGGTAATCTCAGTTGGTCAATGACCGATGATGATTTAAGCAACTTATTCAGCCAGTATGGTTCTGTTACAAGTGCAAAAATTCTTAAAGAAAAAAACACGGGCCGCAGTAAAGGTTTTGGTTTTGTTGAAATGGAAGACGATGAAGCAGCTAAAACTGCGATCGCTACATTAAATGAAAGCGAAGTGCAGGGCCGTAAATTAATCGTTAATGAATCTCAGCCACGTCCTGAAGGCGGGGGCGGCGGATATAAGAAAAGCGGCGGTGGCGGCTATGGCGGCGGCGGTGGCAGAAGCAGCGGTGGTGGTTATGGCGGCGGAGGCGGGAGAAGCAGCGGTGGTGGATATGGCGGCGGAAGCGGCGGTGGCGGCGGCTACAAGAAAAGCGGTGGCGGTGGTTACGGCGGTGGCAGCAGAAGCGGCGGCGGCGGCGGTTACAACAAAGATTATTGATCTTTAACTATAAAAATGCTTTAAATCCTTTTCATTAATTTGGAAGGGATTTTTTTGTGCGTCTGGGAAAGATTTATAGATATAACGAATGCCATAATTAATTATTTGATCAGTTCCTATAGTAACCATTTAGTCCAAATTTGATTATATAACGGCTAAGGTTAAACGCAGTTAAGAGATCTATGATGTTCTTTAAATCCGGATTTTTTTTCACAATACTTACTCCATCACAAATCAGTATTAGTAAGGCCTAAAATTATTGGAGCCTTTTTTAACCATTATATAAGCACTGAATTATTTGCCGAATACTTCGCATACTTTTTTTAAAATCGATTCTTTCATTGTACCTGTTATTATCTTTTCCCATGGCTCATCATACGAGTGCTGAAAAATAAGGCTACCCTTTGAATCATATAATGCAGCTCCATCTAATTTCATTTTATGCGAAATACAGTCAACTTCAACCAAATTCATTATCTGGATATGCACATTTGTGATTGAATCAAGCTTTTCATTAACATCCATGTACCATATTTTTATTGTTTTGCCAGCTGTGCTTATAACTTTAGACTTAATAAAAGTTTCGCCTCCGTCTTTATTTCTTCCGGCAAAAATCCATCCCGGCTTATTTTGTGTAAAAGATTTATTGGATAAGATAAAAATGAAGATGAGAAACAAAAACATTCTGCAATATCTTGCCGTTGTATCGGGTGATAGTCGACTCCAATACATCTTTGAGGCGCCTGCGTTTCAGGCGGGCTAGTTGTTCATTCTCCTGCATGAGGGCGGTATAGCCTGTCATGTCGGCAAATAAGATAGCGGCGAGCTGGCGCATAATGGGATGCAAAATAAGAAAGAAAGTCCGGTTCGTGATTAGAGTTATTAGCCCGGCTTTAGAGCTGAAAACTGAAAACAAACTAAATATTCAACAATCAATGTTCAATGGAAGAAAGCCCGTAAGTTAATAGCTCAGCTTGAAAAGTGCGTATTGGATATTGATTTGAGTATTTGAATTCCTGGGCTAGTTTATTTTTTTGGCGGATGCAAATTATATCCTGCAAGATAAAAAAAACAAATACCCCAAACATCCCATTTTCTGGCAAAATATATTTTAAAAGGTCCCCTGATCTTTTGGCGGTTTCCATCCTCAAAGATCATATCGTAATTTACAGAACCTTCACTGAATCCCATGCTGGTTTCATTTTCTCCGTCTTTTAGCTCAAACTGAATATTTTCAATATTAAATGAAGTGTTTTCAAACTCCCGGGCTACTTCGTATAAAGATTGAAATCGTTTTATTAATTGTTCTTTTGGAAGGATATTTCCATCGGGCTCTATTAATTCGTTATTGATATAATAAGTATCGGCGTCTAAATTTCTTTCAAAAAAATCGTTCAAAAACTGGCTGGTCTTACCGGTCATTTCTAACTCATGATCCGGATGAAATTCTTCATAACTAAAATAAGTTGACATCCCTTTTACGGGCATAAAGGCTGTTTGATGTTCAAACAATTCTTTGGTAATAAAATTATATTTAAAACGGTTATCTCTTTCCCGCCCGAAATCAACATTCATATCATATTTTCTTAACAATTTTTGTAATCTTGAAAATTGCTTCTTAAATTTTTCTTCACCGAGGTTCGTCTCGTCTTCAAAATCTGGTTTGCCGAGTACCTCGAAAATAGTGGTTGGCTTTGCATCCGCATTTGCCTTTTCGAATTCCATTACATTTTTCAGGAACTGATTTTCTATATCTGCGGGAAGGCCACCTTCGCCTCCAAATAAAGCACCCGATTCTGCCATCATTTTCATTTTCAAAAAATTATTCTGCATCCGCAGATTTTCTTCCGGGTCATCACTGAATTTTTCTTCTTCGGGGAGTTCGTTTTGTTTCATTGCAATTATTTTTTTGTAGTTACTAAATCTAATTTAATATAAATAATTGGAAGTGTTGGTTCTATAAAAAAAATTAATTCGATCAGTTGAGAATGAAAATACTAAATCAACTTACGGTACTCCACACCTTCCCGAATTGAATAAACATCTCTTCAAAATATTTGTTGTGTGCGATACAGGTAGGCTATTCTGGCCGAAAACTATTTTTGTTAATATACTTCAATAACGACTTTTGGAAACGACAAACGTTTGCATCCAATGTAAAATAAACTACAAATGGGCTTAAAAATTCTTTCAATTTTCCTAGTGACATTTTTAGTAAGCAACTCTTTGCCTGGTCAAACAAAAACATTTTCAGACATTTTACCCAAAGGCATTGAAGCCAGACCCGTTTTGGATACAATAAATTATCTTCCAGACACTTTGAAACAACCGGTTCTTGACATCCTGAAATCGAAAGGTTTTGACTTGTCAAAGTGTTTCGCAGACAATAGAATTTACACGGATGGAAGCGAAAAAACAATTTCCATAAGAATTTGGGACGTTGACGATTTGAAATACAGAAAAAATTCCGAAAAATCACGTAAACCTGTTTCTTATCAAATCACTCATCACGATTTTTATTCAGACAATCGAATATGACATAAAAACAAAAACTGCAAAATTTTATGGAGACCAGTAAGACATTAGTTTGTGCATATACGGTAAAGCATTCCGTTTGCTGCTACGCTGACTGAGGAAACGTGTGATGTTCGCTGCGTGATGTATTCCTATATCGCACATCGTACATTGTATTTACTTTATCAGACACAACCAAAAAAGCCTCTCAGAATTAACTGAAAGGCTTTAAAATGAATATGGCAGCTACCTACTCTCCCACATTTTTGTGCAGTACCATCGGCCATGAGGGGCTTAACTTCTCTGTTCGGTATGG
>JBDTZL010000398.1:0-13832 GCA_040005125.1 Ginsengibacter sp. | reverse complement strand
CGCATTTGATGTTGGTGGAATGTTGGCAGCGTTAACTGTTACCTGCATGGTATCTCTTCCCGTTGCACCAACGTTATCAGTAACCTTTAATTCAAACTGGTAAACTCCCTGTACCAATGCCGTTACTGTTGTTGAAGCAACCGTAGCATTGGTTATTGTACCCGATGCAGGGCCTGATATTTTTGTCCAGGTATATGCCGATATAGTTCCATCTGGATCTGTTCCACTACCTGAAAGACTAACGCTATTGGCGGGTAATGTTATTAATTGATCAGTGCCTGCATTTGATGTAGGAGGAGTGTTAACCGTTAACTGCACCGTGTCTCTTCCTGTTGCGCCATTGTTATCAATAACGTCCAATTCAAATTGATAAACTCCCTGGACAAGCCCTGTTACTGATGTAACGTCAGAAGTAGAATTAGTTATTGTGCCAGGTGGGCCTGATATCTGTACCCAATCATAAGAAGATATGGTTCCATCAGGATCCGTCCCATTACCCGAAAGGCTCACGGAACTTGCTGGCCACGTTATTGTTTGGTCACTACCTGCATTTGCCGTTGGTGGAATATTGGCAGCATTGACAGTAACCTGCACGATGGCCGAACCAGTAGCCCCGTTGTTATCCATAACATCCAGTTTAAACTGGTAAACTCCATGTAACAAGCCTGTTACCGACGTGGCTGGAGAGGTACCATTGGTTATTGTACCTGACCCTGGGCCGGACATCTGTGTCCAGTTGTATGACGATATAGTCCCATCAGGATCCGTCCCGCCTCCATTTAATAAAACACTATTTGTCGGTAATGTTATTGATTGGTCAGTGCCTGCATTTGCCATTGGTGGAATATTGGCGGCATTGACAGTAACCTGCACAGTGGCCGAACCCGTAGCCCCGTTGTTATCCATAACATCCAGTTTAAACTGGTAAACTCCATGCAGTAACCCTGTTGCAGATGTGGTTGCAGAGGCACTATTGGTTATTGTGCCTGATCCGGGACCGGAAATCTGGGTCCAGTTATATGCAGATATAGTTCCGTCAGGATCTGACCCGCTTCCGGTTAATGAAACACTATTTGTTGGTAAGGTTATTGATTGATCGGTGCCTGCATTTGCAGTTGGTGGAATGTTGACAGTTACCTGCATTGTATCTCTTCCTTGTGCCTCATTATTATCGGTAACCTTTAACTCAAACTGGTAAACTCCTGCTGCAATTGCTGTTACAGTTGTTGAAGGCGAGTTTGCATTGGTTATTGAACCTGGCCCGGGGCCCGATATCATTGTCCAGTTATATGCAGATATGGTTCCATCTGCGTCTGTCCCGCTTCCGCTTATAGAAACACTGTTTGACGGTAATGTTATTAGTTGATCAGTTCCTGCGTTTGCTGTTGGTGGAAGATTAACAGTGACCTGCATACTATCTCTCCCTGGTACACCATTATTATCAGTAACTCTTAATTCAAACTGGTAAACTCCCTGCACCAGCCCTGCTACTGATGTGGCCGCAGAGGTAGAGTCTGTTATGGTTCCTCCGGATGGGCCCGATATCTTTGTCCAGTTATACGAAGATATGCTTCCATCAGGATCTGTTCCACTCCCTGAAAGGTTAACGGAGCCCACAGGGAATGTTATTGTTTGGTCACTGCCCGCATTTGCTATGGGTGATTGATTTCTTATGAGAACAGCCGACGTATATGGCGCCAGGGTTATTGTTCCGTTGTATGATACATTTTTTACATCAATATAATTCCCATCTAAAGATATAATTTTAGATGCTGTGGTGACATTGTACTCAAACCTCAAATCATTGACATCAGTAATAGTTTTTGGTGTTGTTCCTGAATAAGTATCTCCCCCCGAATAGGCTTGCCAATTTGATAAGGTTCGATTATTAAGAGTAATGTTATTATAATTAGTCAGGACAGACGCACCGTTACCATCTATCGGCCTCGCAAAATAGTTGGTATCGGAATTAAGATGGGGAGGTAATACCGGTATAGTTTTTGCATAGATCCAGAATGTTTTTTGAGTACTGGTTTTGGCAAAGAAAATATTGTTCTTCATTTCTATATTATCCATGCTCGTATGACCGGGGATAAACCCCCCGGCACTATCGGAGTAGAGGATTATCGGAGACATGCTGTTATTATAGGTAGTATTGTTCCTGACTTTAATATCAAATACATTATGAAGTTCAATACCCCAGCCGGAATTTGCACAGGTATTGCCGGTTACTTCCACATTATTTGTCAGATCATCGAGATAAACTCCATAGTCTCCGGTATTTACAGCGGATTGAGTATTCCTGTTTAAAATTACATTGTTTAATATTTTAATACCGGTTTGAACACTTTGCCTGGCGCCATTCCATGAATATATACCGCCACCATCGTCCAGTAACAAACAATAATCCATTATATAATTATTTTGTACCGTTGTATTGCTTCCCAAAAAATGGATACCTATATAACCAATACTATCCAAAATATTATATTCTATGAGTTCACCGGCACCGGATGCACTTATAGCCTGTGCTGTACTATTGTTATTGACCCCATCATTTCTATCCATCATTCCGTAAATCATACCACAGTTTTTAATGGTATTCAGACGTATTGTGGCATTATCGAAATCGACGCGGGGTATATCAATAGCATTATCATTAATGTGATTGATTGTACAATTTTGTATTAGCAAACCAATGGAACTACCGGTTTTTGAACCAAAAACTGCATTCCTGCCCGAAAAATTAAAGTCGCAATTTTGAACGGTGATGTTGGGAGAATGATTAATCTGAATTGAAGAAGTATTTACTCCCTGGAAGGATATATTATCAAAGGTGATATAGCTACGGCCTGTTAATACAACCAACGAATCAAGCGTAGCTACCTGAACTCCCGAAGGCGTTCCTGTACTATACATGCTTATTTTCTTAGTGGAAGGATTGTAATACCATTCGTTAGCAGTGTCAAGTGTTCGCACATCATTTTGAATAATGAATTGCTGGTCATCGCTCTGAAAACCTGCACCTTCCGGGTCTGGTATATAGGTTAAGGTACCTCCTGATTGCGCACTTATGAGATTTCTCACTATCCGGCTGGTGGTGATATTCATAGCAAGTTCTGCACCCGTCCAGTTAATTGCGGCCGAATTAAGATTATTACTGGTAATATGATTTAATCCTGAGTGGCTTTGATAAAAATAATAAGAACCCGTATTTGGAGTTCTGCCCATTGTCGTGTTAATACCATTCACTGTAACCATATTGGTATAAGACAGTGTTGAAACTGGACTTGCACTTTCCCAAATATTACTTCCTGTATTATTCCAGGCATTTACGGAAGTAAATCCTGTTATTACCGGCTGTGCTCCAATCCCGTACGCGCCTATCGTAATTTGATTCCCCGCCGAGCCGCTTCTGCTTATTATAAGACTTCCATAAAAAACATCTCCCCGGTTAAACAACACGTTATCGCCCGGGCTTAATGAGCTGAAAACTGAATTGAATTTACTTAATGTTTGCCATGGAATTGATGCTGAAGTACCATTATTCGCATCATTACCATTTACCGAAAAATAATAAGTTGTTGCACCCGATGTAAAGCCGACTATTAACAATATTAATACACATAAGAATTTCCTCACAGATATTAGTTTTGATAATTCGGTTGGTAAATTGGCGATGAATGAGAAGAAGGGAACGCAGATTAATGAGCAAAAATTTGCTATTCTTTCAATACATAAAGTTAAACATTTGTTAAAATACATTGAATATAGAACTATATGCAGTATCAACGGTTTACGGTTAAGTTTTATTCTTCATATAGCCGTTTAATTTTATATAATTTCAGTTCCGCACAGGAATAGCAGGTAATTTATATAAATCTAAAATGAGAATTCAGTTGATCCATGAGACTTAGTTAAAATGTTTTTTTGTAGTTTATGTATGCCAATTCTCTAATCTATCTTAGTTATCGCATAAAAGTGAGATGATTTAATATGAGAAAAAATTAATATATTGTCAGACTGCCGGATTCAAAAGCAACCGGTGTCTGGTAATCTGATTCAATGCTTTAAACCAGGCATGAGGCATACGAAATTTAAAGTTCTGATAGCAAAATTTAAAACAATCAAATCTGCCATAGCATCCTCGTAGATTGATTTTGCCATTGAGTCAATTGCATTCGGAATGAAACGTGCCGGCAAGACCCATCATCAAGACTAGCAAATGTATTTCGATGGAATCGGGGATAATCGGCCTTCTTAAACTAATAATACCGGGGATATTTCTCTTACAACTTTTTTGAAGCATTTTTTATTTAATTTAGCAGCTTCGGGATGTAGCGCAGCCCGGTAGCGCACACGTCTGGGGGGCGTGGGGTCGCAAGTTCGAATCTTGTCATCCCGACTTTTTACATTGATTTCAATAACTTACAAGGTGTTCGGACAGATTCCGGACACTTTTTTAGTTCAAGAGCTTGTATAAATTTAATGTTGCTCAAACCCTTATCTTTACCGATCTGATATTACTTTTATTTTCTTTAGCAATCATATTCTTCCTGGTTTGCCAATAATTATTAAATTTGACCTTGAGATTAATTAACCTGAAAACGTGAGTTATGACCCTGATGTAAAGGTTATTTAGCAATATGTTCCTGCGGAACATGTTGGCAGATTTCGGCACCCGATCCGAATATTCCATTTCCCGGAATAAATTTATCCCCTACTTCCAATATAAAATAGGGACATATCAGTCTGATCATTATTTGTACTTTCCAAAAAAACCATATGCTTTACAGTATAAAAATGAAATCTTTAATAAACTGAAGGAATATAGCAGCTTTGATATAACCCAATACCTCGAGTTTCATTACTTACCTAATCCGGATAAAAATAATTTTTTACGGTTTCTTCTATATGAGGCCTCTCAAAGATTGAACGCTCAAATATCCAACGCTCAAAAAACTTAAATTACAAACAGTAGTTGACTGTGTTAATGAAAAGCAACAGGAACAATTGACTTTACAAAAGCAGGAGTTTACGAAACAATTTCCCTACCCAAAAAGCGATAACCTTCGGCCTTAACGTTCAATTCTAATTTATAAAAAGAAAAATATGAAACAGATCAATATATTTCGAAACCCAACTTTACCGGGTACATGTATTTGCCTGCTATTGTTACAGGCTTGTAAAAAAGATGGATTTTTAGACGTTCAAAATTCATCTGCCGTATCGAGCCAAAGTGCTTTCTGTACCATATAACGCCATGACTGGTTTTAACTGGAACCTGACATGCAATATAATAAGAACCAAAGCAAATATCAATTCTCAAAAGATACTTATACTTATGAATATCCAGCGAGGTCGGGAAATAAGCTGACGCTGAAACAAATTGCCAATAAACTTACCAAAAGTCTTCTAAAGATTTTTGAAAGGAATGATACAGGGAAATTTCAGTATCATGGCAGCCATCAGCCCCATTGGGCAGAAGATCATTTCAAAGAACATCACCTGTTCTATGAATTTTTTCATGGCGATACCGGCCAGGGCCTGGGTGCTTCTCACCAAACCGGGTGGACAGCCCTGATAGCTAATTTATTATTAGAAATGGATGAAGAGTAGAATTAAATTTTTTTTCCGTTGTAGCAGATGCATTAATTCTTTCGATAAAATAATTGAAAATTTTTTGTACTATTCACAGATAATTGTATCGACCATTTGTTTGTCGGTTGATCCTGATACCATTCAGTTATATAGAATCCTTATTAACTTTTGTTGTTAACTTCAACATTATAAATCAGCGATGGTTGTGGACGGGGGATTGTACGAATATTCTGCTTTTCAGCAATACTTACGCTTTGTACAACCTTTAGGCTTTGATTAATAAATTATATTGGAAACATACACTATCAGATTAATTTTTATGAGTCCAGCAATTGATGGTTGACCGGCGTTTGCGACCGGTAAATCCCGGGTCACAAATCCTGTAGCGAACCATCAACTGTGAACCTAAATCTTCAATAAATAAATATAATCGCTGGCATTTCTTTAAGAGGATTATTTGTATATTCGGATTTCTTTTGGCTTGATAAATAAATCGTACAAAACCAAAATATCCAACTGCTTCCTATAATAAGCTAACGTGACTCGTTCCTTCTGATTAATGATTGGAACCTATTAAACCTACGGAGAATAAGCAGGAATGTCAGGGCCATACTGTAAGCTTTGTCTTCACCGTGAATTACCGGGATTTATATTTTGACTTCTTAGAAGACAAGAACGTGTAAAAACCTATTAAATAATTCAAAATATATAAAGTGAAAAAGATTCTAATACATATTATTTACTTGTTAGCATCTATGTTTTCTCTACAGGCGCAAACTTTGTATAGCACAACAAGTGCCGGTGGAAATGATGGAGCGGGTACTATTATTAAATTTATTCCTGCTTCCAATAATTTAAGCGTTCTCATATCTTTTAAAAGCAATGACTTAGTGAATGGCAGTTCTCCCACGGGCAGCCTTGTGCTTGCAGGCAATGGAAAGCTTTATGGCATGACGAAGTTTGGGGGCAACTCTAACAAGGGTGTGATTTTTTCCTATGATCCTGCCACCGGGATTTATGCCAAGCTCCTGGATTTTGATGGAACTAATGGTGCCATTCCTTCCGGCAGCCTTATACAGGCAAGCAATGGAAAGCTATATGGTATGACAATGAGCGGGGGTACCTCTGTCGATGATGAATTTAGTGCCATTTTTTCCTTTGATCCTTTGTCCTCAACCTTCACAAAACTGAAGGAACTTCATCGTGCAGATGGCTACGAACCCCTGGGTAGCCTCGTACAGGCCAGCAATGGAAAACTTTATGCCATGACATCTAACGGTGGTAGTCTCAATGCGGGTGGGATTTTTTCCTTTGATCCTGTGACAGGAACATACACAAAACTTATGGATTTTGATGGTGATAACAGCGGTAATAACGCCTGGGGAGATCTTTGCCAGGCACAAAATGGAAAGCTATACGGAATGACATCTTCGGGCGGCGCTAACGGCTTTGGAGTCTTTTTTTCTTTTGATCCATCTTCATCGACTTATGCAAAACTGAGGGATTTTGGCAGAACCGCTACTGATGGTCGTTCTCCTTTAGGGAGCCTTACACAGGCATCCGACGGAAAATTGTATGGCATGACAACAAATGGCAATTTTGATGATATAGCCAACATTATTTATGGTGTTATTTTTTCCTATGATCCTTCTTCCTCTGCTTATACCATTCTGAAATCATTCAATAACTTCAATGATGGTGCCAGCCCTCACGGCAAATTTCTGCAGGCAAGTGATGGAAAGCTATATGGCACAACGTACAATGGGGGTGCCAGCAGTGTTGGCGTTATATTTTCCTTTGATCGTTCTACTTCAACTTATACCAGGCGCACGGATTTTAATAACCTCAATGGCGCTAATCCTGATAACGGTTCAGCTTTTATTGAAGGAGCGACCGATAATAACCTGCCCACTTTAACGCTTACACCCCATACCGGCATGGCTTCAGTAAATACAAATCATTGTTTTGATGCTCTTGTGAACGACCAGTTTAATAAACCTGTAGCCGGGGTGCGCGTGAATTTTACCATTACCGGCGCAAATCCGGCAAGTTCGGGCTTTGCAAATACCAATAGCAGTGGTATTGCCCATTTCTGTAACACAGGTGTAAATCCCGGAACTGATAAAATTCTGGCATTACAGGGATCGGTTAAAGATTCCTCATTTTTTACATGGACAGCTGATTATTACTCCAAAGCTACAGGTGATCTACATAATGTACTTACCTGGGGCCTTAACGCTGATGGCAGTGGTGCCAATCCTCCCAATTTTACTGCCGGGAAAACTTTTCATCTCGCAAACCGCGGACAAACTTATAATTTGACGGGTGACTGGACGGTGGATGGCATAATCGATATAGAGAACTCAGACCAACTTTATATAAATCAGTTTACACTTAGCGTTACAAACTTAACCGGAACGGGAAATCTTTTTGGTACAACAAGTTCCAACCTTACGGTAGCCGGCAATGCAGGCGGGCTTGTACGCCTTAGCTTTGGCTTCGGTACCGGTGGCGTCTTAAAAAATCTTACACTAAACCTGTTAGGGCCGTTGGCTTCGGCAATTGTTGTAAGTCCACTTAGAATCGAGGGTGCACTTTCAGTTGTAAATGGTACACTAAACTCAGATAATAATATCACCATTGCAAGTAACTCCATTAGTACCGGCCGTGTAATAAAGGTATCAGGAACTGTGTCTGGTGGTGTAACAGTTGAGAATTATATACCCGCACGTCGCGCCTGGAGAATAATGAGCGCACCTGTTGATGGCGATCAAAAGATCAGTTTAGCCTGGCAGGAAGGGGCGACTACTTTTTCCCCCAATCCCAATCCACATCCGGGATTTGGTACACATATCACGGAGGGCAGTGCAGCAAATGGGTTTGATCACAATCCTCTCACAGCGATGGTGTCCGTAAAAAAATATATCAGCACATCAGACTCATGGGTGCCGCTTACAAATACCAATGCCACCGCTGTAAACAGCGATGCTTTTTTATTATTCGTAAGAGGCGACAGGGGTATTTCTTTAGGCCTCAATACAGTACCCCCGACTACCACGGTACTGCGGGCTAACGGGCCTTTAAAAACCGGAAATCAAACGTTCGCGGTTAGTGCAACCGGCTTCACAGCAATCCCAAACCCTTTTGCCTGTCCTATAAATTTTAAAACTATCACCAGGACGAATGTACCCGACAATTTTTACCTGTGGGATCCAAAATTAGGTGGTTCAACCGGGGTGGGAGGATATGTTTTATTAAGCGCTAATGGAAGTGGTGGCTATGATATAACGCCCGCCGCCGTTAGCCCCGAAAGCCAATTTATACAATCAGGCCAAGGATTTTTAGTACATGCTTCAGGAAGCGGCGCCAGTATTGTTATTAAGGAATCGGATAAATCAAACAGTGGATCTGCCAACGTATTCCGCCCTGCCATTACAACATCAACCGACGAGCACAATTCCACGGGTACCGCAAAAGGCTTAAGAACAACTCTTCAGATTGAAGAGAATGATAAAACAACATCGGTGCTTGACGAAGCACTCACCTCTTACAGCCCGGTTTTTTCTAATAAAATTGATGATATGGATCCCGTGAAATTGCCAAATATCAATGAGAATCTTGGTATGCTAAGAGACGGGCAATCGCTGATGATAGAAAGAAGAAAGGCTTTTACGGGAAACGATACTATTAATTTACAATTATGGAATACAACTCAACGAAACTATTTGTTTCAATTCAGCCCCATAAACCTGGCTTCTTCAACAATACTTTCAGGTTACCTTGAGGATCGATACCTGCTAACTTCCACCCCTATCAGTTTAAGTGAAGCCACAACCGTTCAGTTTAGCGTGGATGGAAATCCGGCTTCGGCGGGTAAAGACAGGTTCAGGGTAGTGTTATCAACAAAAATAGCGGTGCCCGGAGAAATTTCTTCTGCCAAAGGTATCAGGCTTTCTTCTAATCCCATTAACGGTAATTCTTTGGGTATTCAATTTAATAATCAGCCTGCAGGTAGTTATAAGATAACTTTATTCAACAACCTGGGCCAGGATGTATACCGGAATGAGATAGTGCACGGCGGTGGATCGGCAATGCATTCTTTACAATTACCTAAGAGCATTGTAAAGGGAATATATCAAATGAATGTAACAGAAGGCCGCGGAAAAATAACCGCCACAATACCGGTTCTAATTAATTAATCAAACACCAACGGCTTTTTTATTTTCACTTCTTGTCTCATTGCCACAATACCGGTTCTAATTAATTAATCAAACACCACGTACAATAAATATTAATTATAAATTTTAAAATTACAATTATGAAAGTGAGATCTTTTTTTAAATCATCAATTATTGTGTTAGCCTTTATTTGCCTCTGCCCGGCACTCAAAGCACAGCCTGGAGGCGGTGGATCCGATCCTGATCCGGGAGGCGGCGGTGCACCTCTGGACCTCGGAATAAGTGTGCTTGTAGCAGCAGGGATTGGCTATGCGGTTAAAAAGAAATATGATTTAAGAAAGAAAGAAAAGATGGCAGACAATAAAGAGGAATAAGAATAAATTTATTAATTGATAAACTGGATAGCGCTTACGGTAAAAAAAACATTTGACCGAAAGCACTATCTATTGGGTTTTTTTCAGAAGACACTAAATAAAATTTCATGGTGAAGGTTGTAAAAAGTATCAAAATAAATCTTTCAAAATATCTTGATATTAATTTTTTCTTAAGATTTTTTTTTGTGCTGATAACTTTGTATTTATTTAATGTTTTTTATATCGCTATAGTTGACAAGAAAGGATTGATTTATAGTTCTTTCCTGGACAATAACCTTAATTACATTTTATGGCTAAGAAATTCCTTTTTATACACATCTAATGCTTTAGTTCATGCTATGGGAGTGAACTCGTATGTTTATCTTCCTGATCATTTGAAAACAATTCGGGGAGCATGGGTAGAAGTGGCGTATGGGTGCCTCGGGTTAAATCTGATGTGTTTTTGGGTTGCATTTGTGATAGCTAATAAAGAATCTGTAAAGAGAAAAATTTCATGGTGTGCCGCCGGAATTTTTAGTATCTGGTTTATCAACAGTTGGCGGCTGGCAGTATTACTAATAGCATTTGAACACCATTGGAAAGTTAATGCTTATTTAAACCATGAAACCAAATTTAATATCGTTGCATATTCGCTTATTGTTTTCATGATCTCTCTATATCTAAAAGATAGTAAAAAAGCTACTGAAAAACGCGGGATGAGCAAAATTCTTATTGGAGCTCCGGATACCTGTAACAGCAGCGTTTAATGAGAAAAATATTATTATCGGGGGAAGAAGAATACAAAAAAGAAAGCATACGCATTTGGCTATATAATTTAAATAAAGACAAAAACCAAATGGCCGTTTATCATTTATGTGTAGAATAAAGAAGCATGCATACGATAGCTGGATTGGCGATTTCAATGGGCGACGTAGCAAACGTCAGATATAGTTCTTTATATCTCAACTCCAACTTCAGGTTTTCAAGAGGCTTCAGTTGCCCACTGATGAATCCCAGAATAGCAGCACAGCAAGCCATGCTATTGGCTAATTTTGCATTAATAATTTCTTGATTGTGCAACGTTGATGTTTAAAATGGAGTCAACTTAAAAAACCATGAAACTTTTGCGAATGTTTGGAATAATTGCAGCAATTTTTCTTGCAATTTCCTGTACAAAAGACATTTTATCCGTCAATGATATTCCAACTATCACTGGAAAATGGAATGTCATTACTGACTCAACATTTTCGGGTGTAGGTGCAGGTAATCATCCTGTAAACCTTAGCGGGCAAAGAGGCGATTATTTTGATTTTAGGTCAGATGGTATCGTGTACATTAAAGAAGGTGCTACCTTAGATAAATTGAGTTATACTTTAACTTCAGATACGACGATCGTTATGAAGTCTTTTGGTGGTATTACATTAAACGGCGTACCCGAAACAAGTTTCATTACGAATCTCACAATCCATACTGTTACAATAACTGCCCCGTTTTTATATACCCCAGGTGGCACATTTGGTAGAAAAGTAAATTTAACCAAATAATAAATTCCAAATGTTCTGCTTTCTATTGGCATAAATAATAATTATTTTACGATAGAAGGCAGCAGCCCAACAAGTGCATTTGCAGCAGCATAGCCGGAACATTAAGTACCCGCCTGAAATAATCTAATGGCCTTTGTTCCAGCATATCAACCTATTGAGCACAGTTAATATATTAAACTGCAGTTTTTCGATTAAGCATTGTTCTGCCCACCTTACTGAGCCTTCTATACCATACTGATAGTTTGTATATTCAATTGCAGATTATTTTAAAAACAGGTTGAACAGAAGCACGGCAACTTTCCGCGCGGGCGAAACTACTTCAGCTTGCCAATGAAAAAGGAAAAAATTAAAGACTAAAAAACGGCGACGGCGTAAAAAAGCTGGCAATAATTAATTTTTTTTCGCTGCAAGAATAAGCGCCATGGTAGCCCAATTGCTTCCGGCCGCAGAAATAAACTGATCCTTGTCGTGTGGAAACCCGCTATCCACATATGGTAAAAAAGGGTATGAACGTGTTTGCACATGCCATGAACCGTCAGCAAGCTGCGTGCTTAACAGAAAATCAATTCCCTTTTGGTACGCAAGCGTACTAACGGCCAACTGCCCCGATTGATTCAATGCATACAGGCTTTGACCCGTTGCATAAGCATCCGTTTTTAATGAATCAAGCTGGGACCATCCACCATCTTCATGTTGAGCTGCAAGCAACTTTTTTGCCAGCTGTGCAATAATTTTTTGATTCGCATTTGACCAGGTTAATCCAAGGAGCTGAAATACCTTTTCTTCATTTGCCTCAGGCATATTGTTTATGAGCCACGAACGCGCTTTTTCCATGCGTTGTTTAACTTCGCCTTTTAAGATTGCGGGGATATAAGATTGTATATTTTTAACAGTAAGGGCGGTTGCAGTAAAAGAATAATATTCAAGCGGTGGCCGCTGGCCTATGCTTACCCAATTGCCTTCATAACTTTGTTTGCGCATAATATTTTGCGTAAGTAATTCAATCGTCTTACTGCTTTTGTAATGGCTGGATGCCAACCCCCAAAGATCATAATTACCCGTCATAACAATAGCAACAGGGTCATCATTCTCGGCAAGTGCCTGCATGTTTGAATTCGATTTCCAATAATTGCAGGTACTGTCAATGGCTTCATTTATTGTAACGTCACTTACTGCAAATCCATTTTGTTTTGCAAGTGAGAATGTAACAACACCTAATCCCTGGTTATGACATGAATGACATGAAATCATGAGTGCAGCATTTTTCAAAAAAGTATGGCTACTGCTTTGCAACAGGGGCAGGCTCTTATTAATAGCATTGTTAATGGCTGCAGATTTATTTTCATCATCACTGCTAATCTTAAATGCAAGAATGTATATCAAAAGACCACCTGTGATTAAATATTTTTTCATGATTGTGTTTTATATTTTTAATTACTCTGCGCCATATTTTTTTAGCAGCGCAACAGTTGCCGTATTACCTTTCTTCATTGCCCATGAAAGCGCGGTAGAACCATTTTTAGCTTTTATATTTACACGTGCACCTTTGTCCAAAAGAGCCTGGATTATTTGAGGGTTATCATGCTCGTTATAAGTTGCCCACATAAGCGGCGTCATGCCTGCAAGACTGTCTACTGTGTTTATATCTTTTGTTCTTTTCAACATCGCTTTTACAACTTCAATATTATTAAGTTCTGCGGCCCACAATACTGGTGGCATATTAATCTCGTCCGGGATATTCGGGTCGGCACCATTATTAAGTAAACTGAAAACACAGGGCCAGTTTGCACTCCTTGTGGCATACATCAAAGGAGTAAAGGCCCATGGATGTGCATTAATCTCAACTCCCCTGCTTATCAGCAAATGAACGGTCATAGTATCGCCAAACTGTACTGCGCGCATCAACGATGTTTCCGCACCCCATCTTTTTGCCAGTGGGTCAGCTCCCCTGTCTATTAACCACTTAATAGTTTGATATTGTCCGCTTCCTACGCACGCAATCAGCAGTGGTGTATTACCGGAATTGGATTTTGCATTTATATCAGCGCCGTATTGAAGCAGCAATTTCATTTTATCCATGTCATGAGTACAAAACATCAACGGCGTTTGTCCGTACTTATTTTTCAGGTTTGGGTTTGCCTTGTTCTGCAGCACCA